>NZ_JALJRI010000029.1:0-54737 GCF_024519795.1 Micrococcus sp. Mcc89
TCCGGCCTCGTTGGCCCCGGTGCGTGTCAACAACGTCATGCCCTCCTACACCTAGACTGGACCTCCATGAGCATCTCCCCGCCCGACGACCTCGTGGCCACCGTGACCTTCGACGACCGGGGCCTGGTGCCCGCCATCGCCCAGCAGGAGGGCACCGGCGAGGTGCTCATGATGGCGTGGATGAACGAGGAGTCCCTGCGCGCGACGCTCGAGACCGGCTGGGCCACCTACTGGTCCCGCTCGCGCGGCGAGCTGTGGCGCAAGGGGGAGACCTCGGGCCACCTGCAGCGGGTGCGCGCGGTCCACGCGGACTGCGACGGCGACACCCTGCTGCTCACCGTGGACCAGACCGGCCCCGCCTGCCACACGGGCACCCGCACCTGCTTCACCGGCCGCAAGCTCGTCATGCCGCCGGCCGCCGTCGACCCCGAGGAGGCCGCCCGATGACCGCCGCCACCACTCCCTCCCGTGCGGAGTTCCTGCGTCTGGCGGACACCGCCCGCGTGATCCCCGTGGTCCGCACGGTGCTGGCGGACGGCCTCACGCCGCTGGCGATCCACCGGCGCCTGGCCGGCTCCCGCCCCGGCACCTTCCTGATGGAGTCCGCCACGCCGGGCGCGGCGTGGTCCCGGTACAGCTTCATCGGGGCCGGCTCATCCGTCACCCTGACCTCGCGGGACGGCGAGGCGCACTGGCAGGGCACCCCGCCCGAGGGGCTGCCCACGCAGGGCCGCGCCCTGGACGTGCTCGCCGCGTGCCTGCGCCTGCTGCGCACGGACGTGCGCGCCGAGGTCGGAGGCGTTCTGCCGCACCTCGTCTCCGGCATGGCCGGCTTCCTGGGCTGGAGCACGGTCCGCGCGTGGGAGCGCCTGCCGCACCCGCCCGAGGACCACCTCGGCCTGCCCGACCTCGCGATGAACCTCGTCACCGACCTGGCCGTGCACGATGCCCTGGACGGCACCGTGACGCTGATCGCCAACGCGGTGAACGGCAACGGCCTGGCCACCGGCGCGGACCGCGCCTACGACGACGCGCTCGCCCGCCTGGATGCCATGGTCGAGCGCCTGGCCGCCCCGGCCGCGGACCCGGTCAGCGACGTCCCGCGCCGCTGGCTCGAGGCGGACGCGGACGGGGTCGCCGCCCAGGCCGAGGACCGGTGGGGTGCCGAAGGCTTCCGCGAGGCCGTCGCGAAGGCCCAGCGGGCGATCCGCGACGGCGAGGTGTTCCAGGCCGTCGTCTCCCGCCGCCTCTCGGTCACCACGGACGCCACCGGTCTGGACGTGTACCGCGTCCTGCGCACGGTGAACCCGAGCCCCTACATGTACCTCTTCTCCTTCGAGACCCCGGACGGGGAGCCGTACGAGATCGTGGGCTCCTCGCCCGAGGCGCTCGTCACCGTGCGGGACCGCCGCGTGGTCACCCATCCGATCGCCGGCTCACGGCGGCGCGGGGCCACCGAGGAGGACGACCGCCTCCTCGGCAAGGACCTGCTGGAGGACGAGAAGGAGCGGGCCGAACACCTCATGCTCGTGGACCTCTCCCGCAACGACCTCTCGCGCGTGTGCCGCCCCGGCACCGTCGAGGTCACCCAGTTCATGGAGCTCGAGGCGTTCAGCCACATCCTCCACCTGGTCTCGCACGTGGAGGGCCGCATGCGCGACGACGTCGACGCGCTCGACGTCCTCCGCGCCGCCTTCCCCGCCGGCACGCTGTCCGGCGCCCCGAAGCCCCGCGCCCTGCAGCTGCTGGACGAGTGGGAGCCGACCGAGCGCGGGCCCTACGGCGGCGTCGTCGGCTACTTCGACCTGGCGGGCAACATGGACATGGCGATCAACATCCGCTCGGCCACGCTGCACCGCGGCCAGGCACATGTGCAGGCCGGCGCCGGCATCGTCGCCGACTCCGATCCCGACGCCGAGACCGCCGAGACCGTCACCAAGGCGACGGCGCCGCTGCGGTCCGTGCTGACCGCGGGCGAGCTGGGGCAGGCGTGATGCGCCGCCGCACCGTGGTCCTCGCCGCGCTGGCCGCCGGCGCGCTCGTGCTGCTCACGGCGGGCCGCACCTGGGTGACCGCCACGGGCCTGTCCGGCGGGATCGCCTCCGAGGCGACGACGTCGGGCGGCGCCGCCGCGCCCGTCGCCACCGCCATGGCCCTGGTCGTGATGGCCGGTGCCCTCGCCCTGACCACCGCCCGGCGCCTCGGCGCCGTGATCGTCGGCGTGCTCATGGCGCTGGCCGGGGTCGTGATCGCCTCGACCTCGGTCACCGCCGCCCTGGATCCGGCGACGACGGCGGCCGCCGCGGTCGCCGACGCGACCGGGACCACTGCGCTCGCGCAGGACTACGCCGTGACGGCGTGGCCGTGGGTCGCGGCGGCCGGCGGCGTCCTCGCGGCGCTGTGCGGCGTCGTGGCGGCACTGGCGGGCCGTGGCTGGCGTTCGTCCCGGCGCTACGAGAAGGCGCCTGCGGCCTCCGAGCCCGGCCCGGCCGCCGCCGGGGAGCAGCCCGCGCAGTCCGCCCGCGAGGCGGCCCAGCGCCGGCGCGTGGACCAGATGGACGCGTGGGACGAGCTGTCCCGCGGCAACGACCCCACGTGAGTGCCCGTCTCTCGGACCGCCCCGCACCGCCCGGGTCGTCCCGGGTCACGCGGGCCCGGCCCCGTGCCCGCATGGCACAATGAGGGACAGTCGTCATGTACACCACGCACCAGTGAGGGACAGCCATGAGCCACACCGCGAACACCGCGCACACCGAGCCCACCACCCGTCGCGCCGCCCGCCGCGGCGCCGTCGAGGACGTCGTCGTCACCGAGGACGGCCTGGTGCTCAACGACCCGACCCACCTCGAGCTGCCCGGCCACGGCAACTCGCCCGGCGCGTGGGCCATGGTGGCGCTCGTGCTCGTCGGCTTCGTCGCCGGCTGCGTCGGCCTGCTCGCCGACTGGAGCGTCGTCGTCTGGATCGGCGTGGCCCTGATCGCCGTGGGCGTCGTCGTGGGCATCGTCGCCGGCAAGGCCGGCGCGGGTCGCGGCCAGCACGGTCACTGATCCGCGTGTCCGTCCTCCAGGAGATCATCGACGGCGTCCGTGAGGACCTCGAGCCTCGCCGCCGTGCCCTGCCCGAGGCGCGCCTGTCCGAGCTGGTGGCCGCCACCCCTGCGCCGCGCGACGCCCACGCGGCCCTGCACGGCGGACGCACCGACCCCGCGGGGATCCGGGTGATCTCCGAGGTGAAGCGGGCGAGCCCCTCCAAGGGGGCGCTCGCCGAGATCCCCGAGCCGGCCACCCTGGCCCGCGCGTACGAGCGCGGCGGCGCCAGCGCCGTCTCCGTGCTCACCGAGGCCCGCCGCTTCGGCGGCAGCCTGGCCGACCTGGACGCCGTGCGTGCCGCCGTCGATCTGCCGGTCCTGCGCAAGGACTTCACCGTCACCGAGTACCAGATCCACGAGGCCCGCGCCCACGGGGCCGACCTGGTCCTGCTGATCGTGGCCGCCCTCGACGACGCCGAGCTGGCCGGCTTCCTGCAGCTCACCGAGTCCCTGGGCATGCACGCCCTCGTGGAGGCCCACACGCCCGAGGAGATCGAGCGCGGCGTCGCCGCCGGCGCCCGCATCCTCGGCGTCAATGTGCGCAACCTCAAGACCCTCGACGTCGACCCGGCCCGCTACGCCGCGCTGGCCGACGGGCTGCCCGAGGACGTCGTCCGGGTCGCCGAGTCGGGCGTCGAGTCCGAGGAGCAGATCAAGGCCTACGCCGCCGCGGGCGCCGACGTCGTGCTCGTGGGCGAGGCCCTCGTGCGCCACGGCGCCCCCGAGGAGGCGCTGCGCGCGTTCCGCGCCGCGTCCCTCACCGTCCGCTGACCGAACCAGACCCGAGGAGCGTGGTCGCCATGAGCGCCGACCGTCCGAGCACCGAGCCCGCGATCGAGTTCGAGGGGCCGTATCAGGGTCAGGCCGGGCCCTACTTCGGCGACTACGGGGGGCAGTGGATGCCCGAGTCCCTCATGGCCGCGCTGCAGGAGCTCACCCGCACCTACGAGGAGGCGCGGCAGGACCCCGCCTTCGAGGCCGAGCTGCGGACCCTGTTCCGGGACTACGTGAACCGGCCCTCCCTGCTGAGCGAGGTGCCGCGGTTCGCCGCGGACACCCCCGGCGTGCGCATCTTCCTCAAGCGCGAGGACCTCAACCACACCGGCTCGCACAAGATCAACAACGTGATCGGCCAGGCGCTGCTCGCCCGCCGCATGGGCAAGACGCGTCTGATCGCGGAGACCGGCGCCGGCCAGCACGGCGTGGCCACGGCGACGGCGGCCGCGCTGTTCGGCATGGAGTGCACCGTGTACATGGGGGAGGAGGACACCCGCCGCCAGGCCCTGAACGTGGCCCGCATGCAGATGCTCGGCGCTGAGGTGATCCCCGTGGCGATCGGCGCCCGCACCCTCAAGGACGCGATCAACGAGGCCCTGCGGGACTGGGTCGCCTCCGTGGACACCACGCATTACCTGATGGGCACGGTCACGGGCCCGCACCCGTTCCCCGCCATGGTGCGCTACTTCCACTCCGTGATCGGCGAAGAGGCCCGCGAGCAGATCCTGGCGCAGGCCGGCCGCCTGCCGGATGCCGTCGCGGCGTGCGTGGGCGGCGGGTCCAACGCGATGGGCCTGTTCCACGGCTTCCTCGACGACCCTGGGGTGGAGCTCTACGGCTTCGAGGCCGGCGGCGAGGGCCTCGAGACCGGCCGCCACGCCGCGTCCATCACGCTCGGACGCACCGGCGTGCTGCACGGCGCCCGCACGTACCTGATGCAGGACGAGGACGGGCAGACGATCGACTCCCACTCGATCTCCGCGGGCCTGGACTACCCGGCCGTCGGCCCGGAGCACGCCTTCCTGCACGACACGGGCCGCGCCGTCTACGAGCCGGTCTCGGACACCGAGTGCATGGACGCCTTCCTCCGGCTCACGCGCACCGAGGGCATCACGCCCGCCATCGAGTCGGCCCACGCCCTGGCCGGCGCGCTGCGCCTGGCCCGCCGCTGGGCGGACGAGGGCCTCGTGGGGCCGGACGCCCCGGAGGGTCAGGAGCGGATCATCATCGTGAACCTCTCCGGCCGCGGGGACAAGGACGTCGCCACCGCGGCGGCCTGGTTCGGCCTCGGCACGGCCACGGAGGAGAAGGACCCGCTCGAGGAGATGACCCCCGGAGAGGAGCAGTGACCGGCATGACCGTGCACTCCAAGACCGCCGCGGCCCTGGATGCCGCGAAGGCGGCCGGCCGCACCGGCCTCGTCGCCTTCCTGCCGGCCGGCTACCCGTCCGTGGACGAGTGCGTCGAGGCCGTCGTCGCCGCCGCGGACAACGGCGCCGACGTCATCGAGCTGGGCCTGCCCTACACGGACCCCGTGATGGACGGCCCCGTGATCCAGGCCGCGACCCAGGCGGCGCTGCAGGCCGGTTTCCGCGTGGCCGACGTCTTCGACATCATCCGACGGGTGACCCAGCGCACTGACGCCGCGGTGCTGGTGATGACGTACTGGAACCTCGTGGACCGCATGGGCGTCGACGAGTTCGCGCGCCGCCTCGCCGAGGCCGGGGGCGCCGGTCTCGTCACCCCTGACCTCGTGCCCGAGGAGGCCGGCGCCTGGATGGAGGCCTCGGACCGTCACGGCCTGGACCGCGTGTTCCTCACCGCGCCCTCGTCCACGGACGAGCGGGTGCGCCTCACCGTCGACTCCTCCCGCGGCTTCGTGTACGCGGTGTCGGTCATGGGCGTCACCGGCACCCGCGACGCGGTGTCCACCGTCGCCGAGACCGTGGTCCGCCGGGCCCAGGATGCCGGGGCGGAGCACGTGTACGTCGGCCTCGGCGTCTCCCAGGCCGCGCACGTCCGCGAGATCGGCGCCTACGCCGACGGCGCGATCGTCGGCACGGCCCTGGTGCGCGCGCTGACCGACGGCGGGCCGCAGGCCGTGGGCACGCTGACCCGCGAGCTCGCCGCCGGCACGGTCCGAGAGGGCTGAGGGTGACCGCCGCCCTGGCCCCGCTCGCCGCCTTCCCCGCCCCCGGGTGGGACGGGTTCCAGCTGGGCCCGGTGAAGATCCACGCGTACGCGCTGTGCATCATCCTGGGCATCGTCCTGGCGCTGTGGCTCGCCGAGCGTCGGTGGCGCGCCCGCGGCGGCCCCGAGGACCGTGTGCTCGACATCGCCCTGTGGGCCATCCCGTTCGGCTTCGTGGGCGGTCGGCTCTACCACGTGTTCTCCTCACCGGACCGGTACTTCGGGCCCGGCTTCGACGGCACGGGCGACCCGATCCAGATCCTGTACGTGTGGAACGGTGGACTGGGCATCTGGGGCGCGATCGCCCTCGGCGCCGTGGGCGCGTGGATCGCGTGCCGCCGCTACGGGCTGCGGCTGACGGCCTTCGGCGACGTCGTCGCGCCGGGCATCCTGCTGGCCCAGGCCATCGGCCGGTGGGGCAACTGGTTCAACCAGGAGCTCTTCGGCGGCCCGACGACCCTGCCCTGGGGGCTCGAGGTCGACCCGGCCAGCCCGAACTTCCCGGCCGGCTACGCCCCGGACACGCTGTTCCACCCCACGTTCCTCTACGAGTGCCTGTGGAACCTGGCCGGGGTCGCGCTGCTGCTCCTCGTGGACCGCGCGCTGCACCTGCGCCACGGCCTCATGCTGTGGTCCTACGTCGCCTGGTACACCGCGGGCCGCACGTGGATCGAGATGCTGCGCATCGACGACGCCGAGATGGTCACGCTCTTCGGCGTCACCCAGCGGCTCAACGTGTGGACGTCCCTGCTGGTGTTCGTCATCGCCCTCGCGTTCATCGTCGGGATCCTGCTGCGCCATCGCGGCGCGGCCGCCGGCCCCCACGCCCACCAGAGCGTGTGGCGCGCCGGGCACGCCCCCGAGGGCGACGACGGCGCCGCCGTCGCCGCGGGCCGCTCCGGGTCCCACGCCGTGGGCGCGGCGGAGGACGACGCCGTCCGGCGCTGACCCGCTCCCCGGCGCGCCCGCGAGGGGCGCCCGGGGCCCCGGTGTCCCACATGGTGGACATTCGGCGTGTCACAGTAACGTCCGGTTCCGCACAGTGGGACGTCGCGCCCGGTAGTGTGTCTTCCACCTCGGGGCCGTCGGCCCCGTGCGTCGGGGCCAGCGCCGTCCCCGTCCGAGCCCCTGCTCTCCGGAAAGGACGGCACCATGCCCGTGGCATCCTCGCCCGCCTCGGCCCCCCGCGCGGGGGGACCGGTGGATCCCTTCGTCCGCTATGCGGACATCCCCGCCGCCCAGGGCCTCTACGACCCGTCCCGGGAGACCGAGAACTGCGGCCTCGCCGTCATCGCCACCCTGCGGGGCACCCCGGGCCACGACATCGTCCAGCACGCGCTGACCGCCCTGCGCGCGCTCGAGCACCGCGGGGCGGTGGGCGCCGACGAGGGCACCGGCGACGGCGCCGGCCTGCTGACCCAGATCCCCGACGAGCTGTTCCGTGCCGTCGTCGACGCCGAGCTGCCCCCCGTGGGCGAGTACGTCGCCGGCACCGCCTTCCTGCCGCCCGTCGACGGCGAGCGCGCCGAGGCGAAGGAGGCCGTCGAGCGGCTGGCCGAGGAGGAGGGGCTGCAGGTCCTGGCGTGGCGCGAGGTGCCCACCGACCCCTCGGCCCTGGGCGTCGGCTCCCGGGCGGCCATGCCCGCGTTCGAGCAGCTGTTCCTGTCCCTGGCGGACGGTCAGGACGGCACCGAGCCGGGGCAGTCGCTGGACGTGCGGGCGTGGCGGGTGCGCCGCCGCGCCCAGTCCCGCGCCGGCGTCTACTTCCCCTCGCTCTCGTCCCAGACGATCGTCTACAAGGGCATGCTGACGACGGCCCAGCTGGAGCCGTTCTACCCGGACCTCTCCGACGAGCGGTTCACCACCCGGCTGGGCGTGGTCCACTCGCGGTTCTCCACCAACACGTTCCCCTCGTGGCCGCTGGCCCAGCCGTTCCGCACCATCGCGCACAACGGCGAGATCAACACGGTCAAGGGCAACCGCAACTGGATGCGCGCCCGTCAGGGCCAGCTCAAGCACCCGATGCTCGGCGAGGTCCCCGAGGACCTGTTCCCGCTGATCAGCCCCATCGGCTCGGACTCGGCCTCCTTCGACGAGGTCGCGGAGCTGCTCATGCTCTCCGGGCGCCCGCTCACCCAGGCGATCATGATGATGATCCCGGAGGCGTGGGAGAACCACGCGACCATGGACCCGGCCCGCCGCGCCTTCTACCAGTACCACTCCATGCTCATGGAGCCCTGGGACGGACCGGCCGCCGTCGCCTTCTCCGACGGCACCCAGGTGGGCGCCGTGCTGGACCGCAACGGCCTGCGCCCCGCCCGCTGGTGGGTCACCGACGACGGCCTCGTCGTCCTGGCCTCCGAGGTCGGCGTCGTGCCGATCGAGCCCTCGGCGGTGGTGCGCAAGGGGCGCGTGGCCCCGGGGCGCATGTTCCTCGTGGACACCGAGCAGGGCCGGATCATCGGCGACGACGAGATCAAGGCCGAGGTCGCCTCCGCCCAGCCGTGGGAGGACTGGGTGCGCCAGAACCTCCTGGACCTGGAGTCGCTCCCCGAGCGCGAGCACGTCCGCCACACCTCCGAGTCGATCCTGCAGCGTCAGCGCATCTTCGGGTACACCTCGGAGGAGCTGCGCATCCTCGTCGGGCCGATGGCCCAGACGGGCGCCGAGCCGCTCGGTGCGATGGGCACGGACACGCCCATCGCCGTCCTCGCCAAGCGGCCCCGGCTGCTCTTCGACTACTTCGTGCAGTCCTTCGCCCAGGTGACGAACCCGCCGCTCGACGCGATCCGCGAGGAGCAGGTGACCTCGATGCGCACCGCGATCGGCCCGCAGGGCAACGTGCTCTCCCTCGAGCAGGTGCGCACCCGCCAGGTCGACGTCCCGTTCCCCGTGATCGACAACGACCAGCTGGCCCGCATCCAGCACCTGCGCGACGCCGACGGCACCCGCCTGACCCTCAAGGTGAACGGCGTGTACCGGGTGGCCGGAGGCGTCGAGGAGCTCCGCGCCCAGCTGAAGGCGATCTGCGAGCAGGTCTCGGCCGCCGTCAACCGCGGCGTGGAGTACGTGGTGCTGTCCGACCGCGGCGCCACCGCCCAGTGGGCGCCGATCCCGTCCCTGCTGCTGACCTCCGCCGTGCACCACCACCTGCTGGCCTCGGCCAACCGCACCAAGAGCTCGCTGATCGTCGAGGCGGGCGACGTGCGCGAGGTCCACCATGTGGCCGTCCTGCTCGGCTACGGGGCCTCCGCGGTCAACCCGTACCTGGCCATGGAGTCCGCCGAGGAGCTCGTGCGCACGGGGGAGGTCTCGGGCGTCACCGCCGAGCAGGCCGTGGCGAACCTGATCAAGGCGCTCGGCAAGGGCGTCCAGAAGATCATGTCCAAAATGGGCATCTCCACGGTCGCCTCCTACACCGGCGCCCAGACGTTCGAGGCGCTCGGCCTGTCCCGGCGCTTCGTGGACCGCTACTTCGTGGGCACCACGAGCCCGCTCGACGGCGTGGGCATCGACGTCGTCGCCGCCGAGATCCAGGCGCGCCACGAGTTCGCGTATCCGCCGGACGGCAACGACATCAACCCGTACCGCGAGCTCGAGGTGGGCGGCGAGTACCAGTGGCGGCGCGAGGGCGCGCCGCACCTGTTCAACCCCGAGACCGTGTTCCGCCTCCAGCACTCCACGCGGGAGCGGCGCTACGACGTCTTCAAGGACTACACGCGTCGCGTGGACGACCAGGCGGAGGAGCTCATGACCCTGCGCGGGCTCATGCGCCTGCGTACGGGCGAGCGGCCGCCGGTGCCCGTCTCCGAGGTGGAGCCCGTCGAGTCGATCGTGCGCCGCTTCTCCACCGGCGCGATGTCCTACGGCTCCATCTCGCAGGAGGCGCACGAGACCCTCGCGATCGCCATGAACCGCCTCGGCGCCCGCTCGAACTCGGGCGAGGGCGGCGAGGACCCCGAGCGCCTGCTGGACCCGGAGCGCCGCTCGAAGATCAAGCAGATCGCCTCGGGCCGGTTCGGCGTCACCAGCCTGTACCTGGCCACCGCGACCGACCTGCAGATCAAGATGGCCCAGGGCGCCAAACCCGGCGAGGGCGGCCAGCTGATGGGGACCAAGGTGTACCCGTGGGTCGCCCGCACGCGGCACTCGACCCCGGGCGTCTCCCTGGTGTCGCCGCCGCCGCACCACGACATCTACTCGATCGAGGACCTGGCGCAGCTGATCCACGACCTCAAGCGGGCCAACCCGACCGCGCGGGTCCACGTCAAGCTCGTCTCCGAGTCCGGCGTGGGCACGGTGGCCGCGGGCGTCGCCAAGGCGCGCGCCGACGTCGTGCTCATCTCCGGCCACGACGGCGGAACGGGCGCCTCCCCGCTGAACTCCCTCAAGCACGCGGGCACCCCGTGGGAGATCGGCCTGGCCGAGGCGCAGCAGACGCTCATGCTCAACGGCCTGCGCGAGCGCGTCACCGTCCAGGTGGACGGGCAGCTCAAGACCGGCCGGGACGTCGTGATCGCCGCACTGCTCGGGGCCGAGGAGTTCGGCTTCGCGACCGCCCCGCTCGTGGTCTCCGGCTGCATCATGATGCGCGTGTGCCACCTGGACACGTGCCCCGTGGGCGTGGCCACCCAGAACCCCGAGCTGCGCGCGCGCTTCACGGGCAAGCCCGAGTTCGTCATCAACTTCTTCGAGTTCATCGCGCAGGAGGTCCGCGAGATGCTCTCGCAGCTGGGCTTCCGCACGCTCGACGAGGCGATCGGCCACCGCGAGCTGCTCGACGTGGACGCGGCCCTGCACCACTGGAAGTCCGAGGGCCTGGACCTCTCGGGCATCCTCGCGGACCCCTCCGTCGGCCGGCGTCCGGGCCACGAGGACGCGCCCATGCGCCGCACCACCGAGCAGGACCACGACCTCGCCTCCCACATCGACCACCGGTTCATCGCCCGGCTGGGGGACACGCTCACGACGGGCACGCCCGTCGTGATGGACGAGGCCGTCGTGAACACGGACCGGTCCGTGGGCACGCTGCTGGGCTACCACGTCACGAGCACGCGGCTCGCCGACGAGCTGGACGACGACACGATCACCGTGCGCCTGACGGGCGAGGCCGGCCAGTCCCTCGGCGCCTTCCTGCCCGCCGGCGTCACCCTGCGGCTCTCGGGCGACGCCAACGACTACGTCGGCAAGGGCCTGTCGGGGGGACGCGTGATCGTCCGCCCCGACGCCGAGGCCCCGTTCGTGGCCGAGGAGAACACCGTGGCCGGCAACGTGATCGGCTACGGCGCCACCTCGGGCCAGCTGTTCCTGCGCGGCCGCGTGGGGGAGCGGTTCCTCGTGCGCAACTCCGGCGCCACCGCGGTGGCCGAGGGCATCGGCGACCACGGCCTGGAGTACATGACCGGCGGTGAGGCGCTGATCCTCGGCGAGACCGGCCGCAACCTCGCCGCCGGCATGTCCGGCGGGCGGGCCTGGGTGCTGGACCTGGACCGGGAGGACCTGAACCCACTCGCCGTCCGCGAGGACGCCCTGATCCTCGAGGCGCCGTCCGCGCAGGACCGGCTGCGGATCGCCGAGCTGCTGGAGCTGCACCGCGCGGAGACGGGCTCCGCCGTCGCCGCCGCGCTGCTCGCCGACCTGCGGGCCGGCGGGGACGCCGCCGACGCCGCGTGGGACCGCTTCACGACCGTCCTGCCCCGGCAGTACGACCTCGTGCTGCGCACCCGTCAGGCCGCGACGGCCGAGGGACTCGACCCGGACGGGGAGGCCGTCTGGGACCGACTGCTGGAGGTGACCCGTGGCTGATCCGCGCGGATTCCTGAAGAACCGGGAGCGCGTCGAGCGCCCCACGCGTCCGGTGCCGGTGCGCATCATGGACTTCAAGGACGTGTACGTCCGCCAGGACGAGGCGATCGTGCGCACCCAGGCCGGCCGGTGCATGGACTGCGGCATCCCGTTCTGCCACTCCGGGTGCCCGCTGGGCAACCTCATCCCGGAGTGGAACGACCTGGTCCGGCGGGGACGCTGGGACGAGGCCGCCGCGCGACTGCACTCGACCAACAACTTCCCCGAGGTCACCGGGCGGATCTGCCCCGCCCCGTGCGAGGACTCCTGCACCCTGGGCATCAACCAGCCCGCGGTCACCATCAAGCAGACCGAGGTGGCGATCGCGGAGCAGATCT
The DNA here is from genome assembly GCF_024519795.1 of Micrococcus sp. Mcc89. NCBI lineage: Bacteria > Bacillati > Actinomycetota > Actinomycetes > Micrococcales > Micrococcaceae > Micrococcus > Micrococcus sp. Mcc89. Next base: position 12,239 of record NZ_JALJRI010000029.1, read on the forward strand.
TCGACAACGACTGGCTCGAGCCGGTCGTGCCGGCCCGCCTGAACGGCCACACCGTGGCCGTCGTCGGCTCGGGCCCGGCGGGACTGGCCGCGGCGCAGCAGCTCACCCGCGCCGGCTTCACCGTGGTGGTCTACGAGCGCGACGAGCGCCTCGGCGGCCTGCTGCGGCTGGGCATCCCGGACTTCAAGCTGGAGAAGGACGTCCTGGACCGGCGCCTGGCGCAGATGGAGGCCGAGGGCACCCGGTTCCGCACCGGCGTGGAGATCGGCGTCGACCTGCCCTGGGACCAGCTCAAGGCCCGCTTCGACGCCGTGATCGTGGCGACCGGCGCCCCCGTGGCCCGCGAGCTGCCCGTCCCCGGCCGCGGCCTCGACGGGATCCACCTCGCCATGGACTACCTCGTGCAGTCCAACCGCGCGGTCGCCGGCGACGAGGTCCCGGACCAGATCTCCGCCGAGGGGCGCCACGTGGTGATCCTCGGCGGCGGCGACACTGGCGCGGACTGCATCGGCACCGCGCACCGCCAGGGGGCGGCGTCCGTGACGACGCTGGCGATCGGCCAGCAGCTGCCGGTCGAGCGCCCCGTCCACCAGCCGTGGCCCACGATCCCCAAGGTCCACCAGCAGACCACGGCCGACGCCGAGGGCGGCGCCCGCGCGCACCTTGCCTCCACGGTCGAGTTCCTCGGCGACGAGCACGGCCGCGTGCGCGCCCTGCGCGTGGCGGAGACCGAGTACCGCGAGGACGGCACGCGCGGGCCCAAGGCGGGCACCGAGCGCGAGGTCCAGGCGGACCTGGTGCTGCTGGCGCTGGGCTTCACCGGCATCGAGGAGGGGCTGCTCACGCAGCAGCTCGGCGTGCACGTGACACGCGGGCTCGTGGCCCGGAAGGACGGGTACGAGACCGACGAGCCGGGCGTGTTCGCGTGCGGCGACGCCGGGCGCGGCGCCTCCCTGGTGGTCTGGGCCATCGCCGAGGGGCGTGCGTGCGCGCAGGAGGTCGACGAGTCGCTCGAGCGCTGGTCCCGACTGCCGCACCCCGTGGACCCGCACGACCGCGGCCTCGTCCTCGGCTGAGTCCTCCGTCTCATCTTCCGACGCCACGCGGGCCCGCCCTCCACCGAGGGCGGGCCCGCCCCCTATCGTGGGTCGCATGCGACACGCGAAGATCATCGCCACCTTTGGGCCCGCCACCGACTCCGACGAGACCACCCGCTCGATCATCCGGGCGGGGGCGGACGTGGTCCGCCTCAACATGAGCCACGGGGACCACGAGGTGCACGCGGCCTCCTTCGAGCGGGTGCGCCGGCTCAGCGTGGAGGAGCGGCGCCCGGTCGCGATCTTCGCGGACCTCCAGGGCCCCAAGATCCGCCTCGGCCGCTTCACCGACGGCCCGCATCTGCTCGAGAGGGGCGATCGGATCACCATCACCACCCGGGACGTGCCCGGGACCCGCGAGCTGGTCGGCACCACCCACAAGGGGCTGCCCGGGGACGTCGCCCCCGGTGACGTGCTCCTGGTGGACGACGGCAAGGTGCGCCTGCGCGCCGTCGAGGTCACGGACACGGACGTGCTGGCCGAGGTCGAGGTGCCGGGCATGGTCTCGGACAACAAGGGGATCAACCTGCCCGGCGTGGCGGTGAACGTGCCCGCCCTGTCCGAGAAGGACGAGCGGGACCTGCGCTGGGCGCTGCGCACCGGCGTGGACATGGTGGCGCTGTCCTTCGTGCGGGACGCCGCGGACGTGGACCGGGTGCACGAGATCATGGACGAGGAGGAGCGCCGGGTCCCGGTCATCGCCAAGATCGAGAAGCCCCAGGCGGTGGAGAACCTCGAGGCCATCGTGGACGCGTTCGACGCCATCATGGTGGCCCGCGGCGACCTCGGTGTGGAGCTGCCGCTCGAGGACGTGCCCGTGGTGCAGAAGCGTGCGGTGGACCTCGCCCGCCGGTGGGCGAAGCCGGTCATCGTGGCCACCCAGGTGCTCGAGTCGATGATCGACAGCCCGCGCCCGACGCGCGCCGAGGCCTCGGACTGCGCCAACGCCGTGCTCGACGGCGCGGACGCCGTCATGCTCTCGGGCGAGACCTCAGTGGGCGCGTATCCAGTCGAGACGGTCCAGACGATGGCCCGGATCATCGAGTCCACCGAGACCCACGGCCTCGAACTCATCCACCCGCTCGGCTCGCGTCCCCGCACGCGCGGCGGCGCGATCACCCGGGCCGCCGTCGAGGTCGCGAACCAGCTCGAGATCCCGTTCCTCGCCACGTTCACCGAGTCCGGCGACTCGGCCCGTCGGCTCAGCCGCCTGCGGCCGCGTCAGCCGATCTACGCGTTCACCCACCACGAGCACACGCACAACATCCTGTGCCTGACGTGGGGCGTCTACCCGAAGATGGTCCCGTTCCAGGACTCCACGGACAAGATGACCCTCCAGGTCGAGCAGTCGCTCACGTCGGAGGGCATCGCCGAGCACGGCGACCTCGTGGTGATCGCCGCCGGGTCCCCTCCCGGGGCCGTGGGCTCCACGAACACGCTGCGTGTGCACCGCGTGGGCGACGACGCCGCGGGCGGCTCGTCCGCGGCGTCGCCGCAGACGCGCGAGCCCGTCGGCTTCTGGCCGGCCCGCTCCCCGCTCTGACGAGCGCGCGGGCGCCGCTCAGCCGACCTGGTCGATGACGGCCTGCGCGACCTCCCGCATGGTCAGGCGCCGGTCCATGGAGGTCTTCTGGATCCAGCGGAAGGACTCGGCCTCGGTCAGGCGCATCCGCTCCTGGAGCAGCGCCTTGGCCCGGTCCACGATCTTGCGGGTCTCCAGGCGGTCGCCCAGGTCCCGCACCTCGGCCTCGAGGCTGCGCAGCTCGTCGAAGCGGGCCACGGCCAGTTCGATGGCGGGGACCAGGTCGGCCTCGGTGAAGGGCTTGACCACGTAGGCCATGGCCCCGGCCGTCCGGGCGCGCTCCACCAGCTCGCGCTGGCTGAAGGCGGTCAGCATGACCACGGGGGCGAGCCGTTCCCCGGCGATCTCGCCGGCGGCCGCGATGCCGTCCATCACGGGCATCTTCACGTCCATCACCACGATGTCCGGCCGGTGCTCGCGCACGGCCTCGACGGCGGCCCGGCCGTCGCCGGCCTCGGCGACCACCCGGTAGCCCGCCCCGGTGAGCACCTCCACCAGGTCGAGGCGGATCAGGGTCTCGTCCTCGGCGACGACGGCCCGCAGGCCGGTCTCCTCGGGAGGCGTCAGCGTGGACACGGCAGCTCCTTCGTGCGGGCCGGGACGGCGTCGGTGCGGCGCCGCTGGTGGTCCACCAGGCTACCGTGCGCGATGAGTGCGGCGCGGGCGCGGCGGCGGGGACCCTCGCCGGAAGGCCGAGGACGCCGGGTCGGGGCGCTGATAGGGTGATCGAGTCCCGCCTCCGGGCGGCACTGCCCGAATGGTGGAATCGGTAGACACGCCGCACTCAAAATGCGGTGCCGAGAGGCGTGTGGGTTCGAGTCCCACTTCGGGCACCGTCGGCGCGCGGCCACCCGCCGTGGGCGCCGTGTCCGTGACCGATCGACCCGAGCTGAGTGGTGTCCTGTGCTCCTGACCAGCCTCCTGCTGACCCTCCTCTCGGTGGTGGCGGCCGTCCCGGCCTCCCGCGCGCTGGGCAGGGACGCGGGCTGGGTCCTGGCCGCACCCCTGCTCGCCGCCGCCGGCGTGCTGGTCGCGGCGTGGACGGGCGGCGTCCGGACGGAGCACCATCCGTGGATCCCCGCGGTCGGGGTGGACCTCGACCTCCGGCTGAACGGCCTGGCCCTCGTGTTCGCCATGATCGTCCTCGTCATCGGCGCGGCGATCCTCGCCTACTCCAGCCGGTACCTCAGCCGGGACCGCGCGGAGAGCCGCCCCGGCTCCTTCTACCTGCTGATGACCGCGTTCGCGGCGTCGATGCTGCTGCTGGTGCTCGCCGACAACATCGTGGTCCTCTTCGTCGCGTGGGAGTTCACCTCCTTCACCTCCTTCTTCCTCATCGGGCGCTCGGGGGACCACGCCCGCGACCCCGCGATCCGGACCCTGCTCGTGACCGTGGGCGGCGGCCTCGCGCTGCTGGCCGCCGTCGCCCTCATGGCCGTGCGGACCGGCACTGCCTCGCTGTCCGGGGTGTTGGCCTCGGACGTGTGGTCCGAGGCGGGCTTCACCACCACGGTCGCCGTCCTGCTGGCGGTGGCCGCGTTCACCAAGTCCGCCCAGTTCCCGTTCCAGGCGTGGCTGCCGGACTCCATGGTGGCCATCTCCCCGGTCTCCGCCTACCTGCACGCCGCGGCGATGGTCAAGGCCGGCATCTTCCTGCTGCTGGTGTTCAGCCCGGTCCTGGCCGGGAACCCGGTGTGGTCCGCGCTGTTGATCGGCTCGGGCCTCATTACGGCCCTGCTGGGCGCCGTCTCCGCGATCCGTCGCCACGACCTCAAGGGTCTGCTGGCCTACTCCACGATGAGCCAGTTGGGCCTGCTGGTGACCGCCATCGGCATCGGCACCCCCGTCGCGCTTACCGCGGCGATCGTGCACACCGTGGCGCACGCGCTGTTCAAGTCGGCGCTGTTCATGCTGATCGGCGTGGTCGACCACGAGGCCGGCACCCGCGACCTGCGAGAGCTCGCGGCCCGCCACGTGCGCATGCCGGTCACCGGCACGGCGATCGCCGTCGCCGCCCTGTCGATGGCGGGCATCCCGCCGCTGTTCGGCTTCATCTCCAAGGAGGGCCTGGTCGAGGCCGCTCTCGGGACCCCCGGTCCCGCATGGCTCCCCGTCCTCGTCACCGCCGGCATCGCCCTGACCTCCGTGTTCACCGTGGCCTACTCCGGCCGTCTCGTGCTCGGCGCCCTGGGCCTCTGGGGTCCAAGCCCGGACGGGGCCGCCCATTCGTGGCCGACCGGCCGGGAGGACGAGGTCCACGAGGCTCCTGCCACCTTCTGGGGCGTGCCCGTGCTGGCCGCGGCCGCGGGCGTGGCCCTGGGCCTGCTGCCCGGTGTGCTGGACACCCCCGTCTCCTACGCGGCCGAGGCCGCCTCCGGCGCGGAGGTGCACGCGCACCTGGCGCTGTGGCACGGCGTGAACACGGCCCTGCTCGTCTCCGCCGCCATCATCGTGCTCGGTCTGCTGCTGGTGGCCTTGCGCCGCCCGGTGGAGCGCGTGGCCTCCCACGCCGCCCTGCCGTTCTCCGCCCTGGATGCGGTGGACGAGGTTCGGCACCGGCTGATCGGCGTCGGCGCGGTCGTCTCGCGCGCCTCCGGCACCCTGGCTCCCCGCCCCCACCTCCTCATCCCCGCCCTGGTCCTGGGGCTCCTCGCCGTGGCCGGTGTCGCCACGATCGAGGATTTGCCCGCCGTCGTCGGCCAGCCCTCGCGCTGGCACGACTGGGTGCTGGTCGTCCTGGTGGGTGCCGGCGTGATCGCCACCATCCGCGCCAAGACGCGCATCGCCGCCATGGTGGTGGTCGGCGTCGTAGGGTTCGGCATGACCCTGTGGTTCCTCACCCTCGGCGCCGTGGACGTGGCCCTGACCCAGCTGATGGTCGAGGTGCTCACGGTGTGCGTCATGGTGCTGCTGCTGCGCCGCCTGCCCGCCCGCTTCAGCGACGAGCCGACCCCGCGCAGGATGCAGGCGGTCCTCGCCGCCTCCGTCGCCGGCGTCGCCGCGACCCTGGGCGTGCTCGCGTTCACCGGCCGCTCCAGCATGTCGGAGATCGCCCACTTCTACCTGACCCAGAGCTATGCCCAGGCTGGGGGGACCAACGTGGTGAACGTGATCCTCGTGGACTTCCGCGCCGTGGACACGTGGGGCGAGATGACCGTGCTCGGGGCGACGGCGCTGACCATCGCGGCCCTGTTGCTCAACCGTCGGCCGACGCCTCCACAGCCCTCCGCCGTGGACATGCGCTCCCCACTCGCCCACGTGCGCGAGAACCTCGTCCACATCCGGGTGTTCGGCCGTGTCTTCGGCGTGCTAATCATCCTGCTGTCCGCGTTCCTGCTGCTGCGCGGGCACTACGAGCCCGGCGGCGGCTTCATCGCCGCACTGGTCGCCGGTGCCGGCTACGCCCTGCTCTACCTGGCCGCCGACTCGGACACGGCCCCGGAGTTGCGGTGGCCGTACCTGGCCTTCATCGGCTCGGGCATCGCCGTCGGCACCGCGACGGGGATCGTCGGTTACCTCACCGGCAAGGGCTTCCTCGGAGCCGCGGGAGTGAAGGTCCTGGACTACGGGCTCTCCACCACGCTCGCGTTCGACATGGGCGTGTACCTGGCCGTGATCGGCCTGATCGTGGCCGCGTTCTCCCTGCTCGGCCCCGAGCGGCCGGGTGAGGACCCGCTCCGCGCCTCGAGCCGTGACCCCGGCGTCGCGCCGGCGGCCCCGTCCTCCGATCCCTCGGCCCCGACCACCACGACTGCACGAGAGGAGGTCACCCGATGACCGTCGCCCTTACCGTGGGACTTCTGACCTTCGGCGCGTTCTACCTGTTCTCCAAGCGCGAGCTGCTGCGCGTGATCCTCGGCATGGTCCTGCTGGGCCACGCCGCCAACCTGGCCATCATCGCCGCGGGCGGCACCGACCGCCGCGGGCTGCCCTTGGCGGGGACCTCAGACGTCGAGGTGCAGGCCGATGCCCTGCCGCAGGCCTTCGTCCTGACCGCTATCGTGATCGCCTTCGCGATCACCGTGCTGCTGCTCGCGCTGGCCGTCACCGGGCGCGCGGACGACGCGGTGGCCTCGCCGGGGGAGACCCGCGACTCCCTGGAGCAGGCCGCCGCCGACGCACGCTTCCCGCGCGAGGAGCGGCACGCCGCGGCCGGCCGGATCGCGCAGCACTACGCCGGCCAGGGCCCGGAGGTGCGTCGATGAGCGCCGTCCCGCTGGGCCAGCTGCTGCCCCTCTTCGCCGCCGTCCCGCTGCTGTCCGCCGGTCTGCTCGTGCTGGCGGGGGAGCGTCCCCGCCTCCACCGGGCAGTCCTGTTCGCGGTGCTCGGACTCGTCACCACCGGCGGGCTGGCCCTGGGCGTCCACGCCCTCGACGGGTCCGTGCTCGCCACCTCGCTGGGCGGCTGGCCCGGGGGCATCGGGATCGGCTTCGCAGCGGACATGCTGTCCGCCCTGATGCTCGTGCTCACGAGCGCCCTCACGATCGTGGGCGCGGCGTTCGCCTACGGCTCCCGCGTCGCTAACTCCCAGTTCTTCGCCCCGCTGCTCCTGATCCTCATCGGCGGAGTCAACGGCGCCCTGCTGACGGCGGACCTGTTCAACCTGTTCGTGTTCATCGAGGTCATGTTGGTGCCCAGCTACGGCCTCTACGTCCTCTCCGCCAACCGCCGTGAGCCCCTGCGCCGAGTGGACGGGGCGCGGCTGTACGTCACCCTCAACCTGCTAACCTCCACGATCCTCCTGGTCGGCGTCGGCTTCGTCTACGGGCTGACCGGCTCGGTGAACCTCGCGATGCTCGCCGGGTCCGCCGCGGCGGACCCACGCATCGCGATCGCCGCGGGCATGGTGCTGTTCGCACTGTCCATCAAGGCCTCGGTGGCCCCGCTGCACGGCTGGCTGGCCTGGGCGTACTCCTCGACCTCCCCGGCGGTGACGGCCCTCTTCGCCGCCCTGCACACCAAGGTCGCCGTGTACGGGCTCTACCGGATCTACTCCGTCATGTACGACGGCGATGCGCGTCTGCTGCCGCTCATCCTGGTCCTGTCCCTCGCCACCCTCGTGGTGGGTGCGCTCGCCTCGGTCGGTGAGCACGGTGTGCGCGCCGTGTTGTCGTGGCAGATGGTGAGCGGCATCGGCGGCATCCTCGTCGGACTCGGGCTCTCCACGCGCCTGGGTCTCGCGGCGGGCCTGTTCTACCTCGTGCACCACATGGTGGCGATGGGCTGCCTCCTGATGGCGGCCGGCGCGATCGAGGTGCGCTACGGCACCGGCCGTCTCGCGGACCTGCAGGGCCTGGCCCGGCGCGAGCCGCTGATCGCCGTCGCCTTCTTCGTGGGCCTGCTCTCCCTGGTCGGCATCCCGCCCTTCTCCGGGTTCGTGGGCAAGCTCATGCTCGTCAGCGCCGGCCTGGACGCCGGCCGCGGTGTTACCGCTGCGCTGGTGCTGGGCGCCTCCCTGGTGAGCCTGTGGGCTCTGCTGCGGGTGTGGGACGCCTGGTTCTGGGGCGCTCCGACGGCCCCACACGGGCACCGCGAGCGCCTGGCCACCGCGGCCATGCCCATCGTGGGCCGGGCGGGCTCCGTGCCGTCGCCCTCCGGCCGCGGCTCGAGCACCGACCACGAGCGCACCGAGTCGTGGGCCTCGCAGGAAACCCTCGATCCGCCCACGGGCGTGCTGCCGGTGACCGTGGATCCGGACGAGGACGTCACGCGCTCCCGCATCCCAGGCCGGCTGGCCGCCCCCGCCGTCGTCCTAGCTATGGCCACCCTCGCCCTCGGGCTCGGCGGTCAGGCCCTGTGGACCGTCACCGACCTCGCGGCTCAGGGCCTGATGGACCCCAGCAGGTACATCGAGGCGGTGCTCAACCCATGAGCACCGCACTCCCGCAGCCTCCGGAAGGAGACGCCCCCATGCACACCGTCGCCCCCGCCGACGGGACCGTCGACCTGGCGCCCGGCACGGCCTCCGCCGTGTCCTGGCCTTGGCGGTGGCTCGTGTTCTGGTGCTGGTACGCGTGGGCCCTGGTGACCTCTTCGAAGGCGGTCATCAAGGACCTCGTCACCCCCGGCGTCCAGGCGCGCTCGGGCATCGCCCGCGTGCGCAGCAACTGCCGCACGGACGCCGAGGTCACCCTGCTCTCGGCGCTGATCACCCTGACGCCCGGCACGTTGACGCTGGGCACCCGGCGTGCCGGCGCCGTCGGTGACGAGGACGGTGACCCGGACGCGCGGCGCCTGCTCTACGTGCACGGCCTGTACGCTGACGACGCCGACGCCCTGCGCGCGGAGATCCACGACATGGAGGCGCGCATGCTCCACGCGATGCGGAAGACGGGGGTGGCATGATGCCCTTCGCCTACGACTGGTCCCTGGTGGGGATCGACCTGGCCATCGCGCTGCTGACCGTGTCGGCGCTCGTGTCCGCGTACCGGATCGTGGTGGGCCCGCTCGACGCGGACCGCGCGGTCTCGGGCGACCTGCTCACGTTCAGCGTGCTCGGGATGCTCGTGCTGTTCGGCGTCCGGGCGGACAACCCGTGGACGTTCGACTTGGTCCTGATCGCCGCGGTCGTGGCCTTCCTGTCCGGCATGTCCCTGGCCCGCGCGCTCACGCGCGGCAAGCGTTGAGGAGGTCGCACCCGTGGACGTCGTCCTGACCGCCGCCGGCTCCGTGCTCGTGGTGATCGGAGCCCTTGCGTTCGTCACCGCGGGACTCGGTCTGATCCGGTTCCCCGACCCCTACACCCGCGTCTCCGCCGTGGGCACCGCCGGCGGCGTCGGGATGATCCTGATCGTGGTGGGCGCCCTGCTACTGGCCCCGGGGGTGGCCGCGTTCGTGAAGGTGGCCCTGATCGTGGTGCTGCAGCTGGGCTCGGCCTCGGTGGCCACCATGGCCCTGGGCCGCTCGGCCTACCTCACCGGGGTGCCCATGAACCCCGGGCACTACGACGAGCTCGCCGAGGATACCCCCGGCCGCGAGGGTGGCCGAGCGGCCCCGCGCCTTCCGGACATGGACTGAGGCACGGGCCGGCCCGCCCGGGCGGCGTGCCTCAGCGCGCGTCGAGGAGCATGTTCGTCATGCGCACGGTCGAGAGCCGCCGGCCCTGCTCGTCCATCATCACCACCTCATGGGTGACGAGGGTGCCGCCCAGGTGGACGGCGGTCGCGGTGCCGGTCACGAGGCCCGAGCGGACGGCCCGGTGGTGCGTGGCGCTGATCTCGACCCCGACGACGTTGCGGTCCGGCCCGGCGTGGATCTTCGCGGCCATCGAGCCCAGGGACTCGGCGAGGACGAGGTGGGCGCCGCCGTGCAGCAGCCCGACGGGCTGCTCGTTGCCTGCCACGGGCAGGGTGGCGACGGCGCGCTCGGCCGTGAGCTCGAGGAAGCGCAGGCCCATCTTCTGGGCGAGGGGGCTGATCGCCGCGCCGCCGAGGGCGGTGACAAGCTCGGGCGTCAGACCGGCCTCGGCGCAGGCCGCCGCCAGCTCGGCGGGGCTCAGCTCGGGGGTGACGCCGGGGCGGTACACGCGGTCGGAGGCGGCGGGGGTGGTCTCGGTGTGCTCACTCATGAGCACTAGGCTGGCACACGCGACCGGTGCGCCCCGCGCCGCGCGCCGAGAGGAGACGTGAGCACCCATGGCGGCAGATCCGACCCCAGAGGCCCCGCAGCGGCTGCTGGTCCTGGACGGGCACTCGATGGCGTTCCGCGCGTTCTACGCGCTGCCCGCCGAGAACTTCGCCACGGACACGGGCCAGCACACGAACGCCGTGTACGGCTTCACCGCCATGCTCCTGACCATGATCCGGCAGCAGCGGCCCACGCACGTGGCCGTGGCGTTCGACCTCTCCGGGCCCACGTTCCGCTCCGAGGAGTACGGGGAGTACAAGGCGGGCCGCTCCGAGACGCCCGCGGAGTTCGCGGGCCAGATCGAGCTGACCGTGAAGGTCATGGAGGCCCTGGGCATCCCCACGCTCACGCTGGAGGGCTACGAGGCCGACGACATCGTGGCCACGCTGTCCGCGCGCGCCGAGGAGGCGGGGTGGGAGGCCGTCGTCGTCTCCGGTGACAGGGACGCGTTCCAGCTCATCTCCGAGCGCACCACCGTGCTCTACCCCAAGAAGGGCGTCTCCGACATCCCGCCGATGGACGCGGACGCCGTCAAGGCCAAGTACGGGGTCGCCCCCGCCCAGTACCCCGAGCTCGCGGCCCTCGTCGGCGAGGCCGCGGACAACCTGCCCGGCGTCCCCGGCGTCGGTCCCGGGTTCGCCGCGAAATGGCTGAAGCAGTACGGGGACCTCGACGGCGTGCTCGCACACGCGCACGAGATCACGGGCAAGAAGGGGGAGGCGCTGCGCGAGCATCTCGAGGACGTGCGCCGCAACCGCCGCCTCAACGCCCTCGTGCGCGACCTCGACCTGCCGATCGGGCTCGAGGCGATGCGGCTCGAGATGCCCGAGCGCGAGCCCGTGGAGGAGCTGTTCGACGCGCTGCAGTTCAACCGCATCCGGGAGCGCGTGTTCGAGGTGTTCGGCGAGCGGGTGGGCGAGGACGCGCCGCCCCCCGAGGTCGAGGCCGCCCCGGAGTTCACCGAGGCGACGACGGCCGAGGACGTGCGATCCTTCCTCGCCGCCGAGGCCGGCAACCTGCTCGGCGTCCACGTGGACGTCGAGGGCCCGGCCCTGCTGCCCCGCCGCAAGGTGCCCGTGCCCGGCACGTTCGGCACGCCCGTCGGCGTCGCGCTGGTGGGCGAGCACGCGGGCCTGCACGTCACCCTCGACGGCGACGCCCCGGACCCGGCGCTGGTGGCCGCCATGCGCGAGGCCCTGGGCGAGGGCGGACTGGCCAAGGCCGTGCACGACCTCAAGCGCACGCTCAAGGCGCTGGCCGCGCCCACCGAGGGGGACGGGCTCGGCCGGGACGCGGCCCTGGACGGCGTGGTGGACGACGTGCTGCTTTCGGCCTACCTGATCCAGCCGGACCGGCGGGACACCTCGCTCGAGGCGCTGGCGGAGGCGCATCTGCACACCCCCCTCACCGCCCCGCGCGAGCCCGCGCAGCAGCGGGCGCAGGGGACGTTCGACCTCGACGGGGGTCAGGCCGCCGCCGAACGCGCGGACCGCGCCGCGGACGCCGTGCGGGCCGCCTGGGTGGTGCGCCGTCTCTCCACCCAGTTCACGCCCCAGGTGCTCGACCGCGGGGCCCAGCGGCTGCTGCAAGAGCTCGAGATCCCGCTCTCGCGGCTGCTCGCCCGGATGGAGCTGACCGGCATCGCCGTCGACGTCGACGCCCTGACCGGCCTGCGCGAGGACTTCACCGACGCCGCCGACGCCGCCAAGGAGTCCGCGTGGGCGTCCGTCGCGGAGGAGACCGGCGGGATGCAGGTCAACCTCGGCTCGCCCAAGCAGCTGCAGGAGGTGCTGTTCGAGCGGCTCAACATGCCGCGCACGCGCAAGACGAAGACCGGCTACTCCACGGACGTGGACTCGCTGCAGGACCTGCTCGAGCAGACCCGGCACCCGTTCCTCGAGAACCTGATGGCCCACCGTGACGCCACGAAGCTCCGGCAGACCGTGGAGGGGCTGCTCGAGACCGTCGCCCCGGACGGCCGCATCCACACCACCTACTCGCAGACCGCCGCCGCCACGGGCCGGCTGTCTTCGCTGCACCCGAACCTCCAGAACATCCCGGTGCGCACCGAGGCGGGCCGCCGCATCCGTGAGGTGTTCGTGGCGGACGAGGTGGCCGGCGAGCAGGCCGTGCTGCTCTCGGCCGACTACTCCCAGATCGAGATGCGCATCATGGCGCACCTGTCCGAGGACGAGGGGCTGATCCAGGCCTTCCGCGAGGGCGAGGACCTGCACTCGTTCGTCGGCTCGCAGGTGTTCGGCGTGGACCCGGACGACGTCACCGCCGAGCAGCGCGCCAAGGTGAAGGCGATGAGCTACGGCCTGGCCTACGGGCTGTCCTCCTTCGGGCTGTCCAAGCAGCTGAAGATCTCGGTGGACGAGGCGCGCGGCCTCATGAAGGGCTACTTCGACCGCTTCGGCGGCGTGCGCGACTACCTGCGCGACGTCGTCGCGCAGGCCCGACAGGACGGGTACACCTCGACGATCGAGGGGCGCCGCCGCTACCTCCCGGACCTCAGCTCGGACAACCGTCAGCTGCGGGACATGGCCGAGCGCGCCGCGCTCAACGCCCCCATCCAGGGCTCGGCCGCGGACATCATCAAGCGCGCGATGCTCGACGTGCAGGCCGGCCTCGAGGAGCACGGGCTGGCCTCGCGCCTGCTGCTGCAGGTCCACGACGAGCTCATCCTCGAGGTCCCGGCCGCCGAGCTCGACAAGGCCACGGCGCTCCTGAAGGAGCGGATGGGCCGGGCCGCCGAGCTCTCCGTGCCGCTCGACGTGCACGTCGGCCAGGGAAGGAGCTGGCATGACGCCGCACACTGACGCGCCGGAGGGTCCGTCGCTGCGGCGGCTGGCCGACGCCGCCGAGGACCGGCTCGGCGAGCACGGCCTCGCGCTGCGCGACCTCGGGGTCCTCGGCCCCGAGGACCCCGCCGCATCGCACTTCGCGGCCGCGGTCGAACGGGGCTTCTACGAGACGGTGCCCACGGGCGCCGCGCTCCGCCAGCAGCTCGAGGCCCACGCGGCCGACGGACGGCGCCGGCTCGGCGTCTACGCGCCGGGGGACGACCCGGCGGCCCGCCGCCCCGCCGCCACCTTCGAGGACTTCGTGCAGCCGCTGACCACGTGGCCCGGCCGCACCGTCGACGCCTGGCTGATCACCGACGTGACCGTCTCGCCGGACGCCCGCCGGCGCGGCGTGCTGCGGGCCATGATGCTCAGGTCCCTCGCGGACGCCCGCGACGCCGGCCTGTGCGCGGCCGCCCTGACCGCGACCGAGGCCGCCATCTACGGCCGCTTCGGCTTCGGGGCCGCCACCCGGTGGCACGCCGTGCGGATCGACGTCTCGGGCGCCCCCGCGTTCACGGGCGCCCCGGCCGGCGGGCGGGTCACGGTCGAGGAGCCGCGGGAGATCCCCGGCCTCGTGGACGAGCTGTACGGGCGGGTGCTGCCGGCCACCCCGGGCTCGGTCCAGCGGACCTCGTTCAGCGTGCCTCGCTGGGAGGACCGCGAGGCGAGTCGGAACGAGGGGCGCGGCTCGGGGCTGTACGCGGCGGTCCACCGCGACGACGACGGGCGGGTCCAGGGCGTCGCGCTGTATCGGTTCGAGGGCTGGGAGAAGGAGCCGCCCACGATCACCGTCACCGCGTTCCTCGCGGCGACCGCCGACGCGCGGCGCGGGCTCGTCCACCACCTGGCCCGGCTGGACCTGGTCGAGCGGATCGAGTGGGGCCGCGCACCCGAGCCCGGTTGGCTCGAGGCGCTCTTCGTCGACGAGCGGCGGGTGAGCCGGCACCGCGGCTCCGACGACCTGTACCTGCGGGTCCTGAACCTGCCCGCCGCCATGGCGGCCCGTGGCTGGGCGGGCGACGGGGAGGTCGTCGTCGCCGTCGAGGACGCGCTCGGCGCGATCGACGGGACGTGGCGGCTCACCGTCCGCCAGGGGCGCGGCGCCGCCGAGCGGCTGGGCCCCGCGGCCGACGCCGTCCGCATGGGCGCGGGGCTCCGGCTCGACGCGGCCCGGTTCTCCGCGCTCTGGCTCGGCGGGCACTCCCGCGGGGCCGGCGCCGCGGTGCTGGCGGAGGCCGGTGTCGTGGCGGAGCTGCGGGCCGGCGCGGCGGAGGCGTTCGACGGGCTTGTGCGACCCAGCCGACCCCTGCACACCCTCGTCGGCTTCTGATACGCTGGACGAGCACATTCGTGCGCGTTTGATACATGTCCATCACGACCCACGCCGGGTGGGGCCCCTCTGGTGCCCGGATGCCGCCCACCGGCGGCATCGATCCCGACGTGACCCCCGATCCCAACGGAGTCCCTCCTACATGACCACCACTTCCAACGCCCCGCAGGTCGCCATCAACGACATCGGCTCTGCCGAGGACCTGCTCGCCGCCATCGACGCGACCATCAAGTACTTCAACGATGGCGACCTCGTCGAGGGCACCGTCGTCAAGGTGGACCGCGACGAGGTCCTGCTCGACATCGGCTACAAGACCGAGGGCGTCATCCCGTCCCGCGAGCTGTCCATCAAGCACGACGTGGACCCGGACGAGGTCGTGGCCGTGGGCGACACCGTCGAGGCCCTGGTCCTCACCAAGGAGGACAAGGAGGGTCGCCTGATCCTCTCGAAGAAGCGCGCCCAGTACGAGCGCGCCTGGGGCGACATCGAGAAGATCAAGGAGGAGGACGGCGTCGTCGAGGGCACCGTCATCGAGGTGGTCAAGGGCGGCCTCATCCTCGACATCGGCCTGCGCGGCTTCCTCCCGGCCTCCCTCGTGGAGATGCGCCGCGTGCGCGACCTGGCCCCCTACATCGGCCAGAAGCTCGAGGCGAAGATCATCGAGCTGGACAAGAACCGCAACAACGTGGTCCTGTCCCGCCGCGCCTGGCTCGAGCAGACCCAGTCCGAGGTCCGCTCCAACTTCCTCCACAAGCTGGAGAAGGGCCAGGTCCGCAACGGCACCGTGTCCTCCATCGTCAACTTCGGCGCCTTCGTGGACCTGGGCGGCGTGGACGGCCTCGTGCACGTCTCCGAGCTGTCCTGGAAGCACATCGACCACCCGTCCGAGGTCGTCGAGGTGGGCCAGGAGGTCACCGTCGAGGTCCTCGAGGTGGACATGGACCGCGAGCGTGTCTCCCTGTCGCTGAAGGCGACCCAGGAGGACCCGTGGCAGCTCTTCGCCCGCACCCACGCCCTCGGCCAGGTCGTGCCGGGCAAGGTCACCAAGCTCGTGCCGTTCGGTGCGTTCGTCCGCGTGGAGGACGGCATCGAGGGCCTCGTGCACATCTCGGAGCTGGCCTCGCGCCACATCGACACCGCCGAGCAGGTCGTGTCGGTCAACGACGAGCTGTTCGTCAAGGTCATCGACATCGACCTCGAGCGTCGCCGCATCTCCCTGTCCCTCAAGCAGGCCAACGAGGGCGTGGACCCCGAGGGCACCGAGTTCGACCCGGCGCTCTACGGCATGGCCGCGGAGTACGACGAGGAGGGCAACTACAAGTACCCCGAGGGCTTCGACGTCGAGACCAACGAGTGGATGGAGGGCTTCGAGACCGAGCGCGCCGCCTGGGAGCAGCAGTACGCCGACGCTCAGGCCCGCTGGGAGGCCCACAAGGAGCAGGTGCGCCGCTCCCTCCAGGAGGAGGCCACCGCCGGCGCCGACGCCGGTGCGGGCCTGGGCGGCTCGTCCTACTCCTCCGAGGCCCCGTCCTCGGACGGAGGCACCCTGGCCTCCGACGAGGCCCTCGCCGCCCTGCGCGAGAAGCTCACCGGCAACTGATCGCCGCCGTGCGTGGCCGTCCCTGACGGCCCGCGCCGAGCACCCGACGCCCCGTCCCTCCCTCCGGAGGGGCGGGGCGTCGTCGTGTCCCGGGGGACTGGCCGCGGGGGAGCGGACGGGACCCGGCGGCCGCGCTCAGCGGCGCTCGGAGACCGTCACGGTGAACGTGCGGTCGCGCGCCGTCTGCCGAGTCGGCCCGACGAGGTCCTCCAGCACCGACCGGTACCGCAGGTGCGAGTTCCAGACGCACCACAGCCGGCCGCCCGGCTCCAGCACCCGCGCCGCGGCCGCCACCAGCCGGTGCGCCACGGAGGGGTCCACGGCGTTGCCGTCGTGGAACGGGGGATTCAGGAGCACGCACTCCTCCTCCCCGTCCGGCCACGTGGCCAGCGCGTCGTCGCGCACGGCCCGGACGCGGTCCGCCACGCGGTTCGCACGGGCCGTGGCCAGCGTCGAGGCCACCGCCACGGCGGACTGGTCGGTGGCCACCACGGTGACGTGCGGCCACAGCCGCGCTGCCCCGACCGAGAGCAGCCCGTTGCCGCAGCCCAGGTCCACGACGCGCCCCGGCGGGCGCGGGTCGTCGGCGAGCGAGGCGAGCAGCAGACGGGAGCCCGGGTCGGCGGCGGCTCCGCCGAAGGTGCCGGCGTGGGCCACCAGGTGCAGGCGCCCCACGCCGGGGACGTCGCGGTCGGCCTCCTCCGGCGGCCGGGCGGTCACGCCGGGACGTGGGCCCCGGGCCGTGAGCACGCGCGCCTTGCGGCGTCCCCGTCCGGCGACGACGTCCTCGAACGCCGCGCCCAGCACCGCGTTCATGCGCGGACTCATGTGCTTGTCGCGGCCGCCGGCCAGCAGGACCACGCCGGGGTCGGCGGCGGCCGACACGATCCGGGACAGCCGGTCGAGTTCGTCGAGCGAGCGGGGCAGCGGCAGCAGGACCGTCCGGGCGCCCCGGGCCGCCTCCTCAGGCGTGGCCGTTCGCTCGAGCTCGCCCGTCTCCCCGCCGAGGCGACCGGCGGCGCGCCACGCGGCGAGGTTCGCGTCCAGCGAGCGCTCGGCGGAGGCGTCGTCCTGGTGGATCCGCACGTCGTGGCCGGCCGTGAGCAGGGGCAGGGTCAGCGCGCCGTGCCGGTCCTCCAGGACGGCCACCGGGCCGGGGACGTGCCCGCTCGCGATCCACCCGGCCAGGGTGTCGAGCAGGAGCAGGTCCGCCGCGTCGTGGGCCTGGCGGTCGGGCTCGGTCGGCAGCGGCCACCGATCCAGCGCCGCGAAGTCCACGCCCGCGGTGAGGTCGTCCGGCAGCCCGCCACGGGCGACATCGGGGGTGACCCCCCGGGGCAGCGGTTCACTCATGGTCCACCCAGTCCTCTCCGATCCGCTCCGCATGCCCCGCGCCGGCCGTGACGTCCGCGAGCCGCGCCGCGAACGCCGCGCGGGCCTCCTCGGTGTCCGGCACGCCGACCGTCAGGCGGACCCCCGCGGCGCCGTAGCTCGCCTCCAGCACGGACACGCCCGCCGCGCGCAGCTCGTTCTCCCACCGGCCGGCGTCGGTGTGGGGCGCCTCCACCGCGAGCAGGGCCAGCCGGGAGCGGGTGCGCAGCGGGGCGGCGTCGAGTGCCCCGGACACCGAGTCCGAGTAGGCGCGCACCAGGCCCCCGGCGCCCAGCTTGATCCCCCCGAACCAGCGCACGACGACGGCGCACACGTCCGTCAGGTCGGTCCGGCCCGGCGCGGTCTCGCGCTGGAGGACGGCCTCGAGCATGGGGACGCCGGCCGTGCCGGCGGGCTCGCCGTCGTCGCTGGAGCGCATCCGGTCCCGGGCGGGGCCGAGGACGAACGCGCTGCACACGTGCCGCGCGTCGTGGTGCCGGCGCCGCAGGACGGCGACCATCTCGCGCGCCTGCGCCTCGTCCTCGACGCGCCCGAGGTAGGTGAGGAAGCGGCTGCGGCGGATCTCCACCTCCCGTTCCAGCCAGCCGTCGGGGTCGCGGGCGGACGCCGGCAGGACCGTGCAGCGCGCGGTCGGGGCGGGGGCGGGATCGGGCATGACCCCACCCTAGGGGCTGGCCGAGGACGGGCACGCCGTCGAGCCCCGACGTGAGCTTCGGTACAGTGGAAGACCGTGCCACCCGGCACCGGCCCACCGGTGAGCGAGCACGCGTGCCGCCGCGGGCCTCCCATGACCCTGTCCCGGGAGACTCATGACTTCCCCGCTCACTCGCCTGCACGACACGTTGGGGCTCCGCACGAGTCCGGCGATCTTCTTCGGCTCGGCCGCCGCGGTCGTGCTCTTCACCGCCGCGATGGGCCTGTTCCCTGGCCCGGTCCAGGCGGCCTTCGGCGTGGTCTCGAGCTGGCTGCGCTACGACGTCGGCTGGATCTACACCCTCAGCCTGACCCTGCTGGTGGCGTTCCTGTTCATCCTCGCCGTGACCCGGTACGGCCGGGTCAAGCTCGGCGACGACGACGCGGTGCCGGAGTACTCCGGCCTGACCTGGTTCGGCATGATGTTCGCCGCCGGCGTCGGCGCGGTGCTGATGTTCTGGGGCATCGCGGAGCCGATGAACCACTACGCCAACCCGCCCATGGCGGGGACGGAGCCGTTCTCCGACCGCGCGGCCTCGGAGGCCATGGCGATCGCGAACTTCCACTTCGGCATCCACATGTGGGCGATCCTGCTCGTCCCGGGCCTGTGCTTCGGCTACTTCACGTACAAGCGCAAGCTGCCCCCGCGCGTGTCCTCCGCCTTCCAGCCCCTCCTCGGCGATCGCATCCACGGCCCCATCGGCAAGACGATCGACATCATCGCCGTGGTCTCCACCGTGTTCGGCCTCGGCGTGTCCGTGGGCCTGGGCGCCCTGCAGATCAACGCGGGCATGAACTACGTGCTGGGCACCCCCGTGGCCGGCTGGGTCCAGGCGCTCATCCTGGCCGTCGTCACCGCCGTGGGCACGGCCTCCGTGCTGGTCGGCATGGACAAGGGCGTCAAGCGGCTGTCCTACGCCAACATCCTGCTGGCGATCGCCCTGCTCGTGTACGTCCTGATGTGGGCCGTCTCCAGCATGGACGTCATCCGCGGCACCGTGCAGGCGATCGGCGAGTACGCCTCCATGCTGCCCGTGCTCTCCACCTACAACGACACGTACAACTCGGGCCAGTGGTCCGGTGACTGGACCGTTTTCTACTGGGCCTGGACCGTGACGTGGGCGCCCTTCGTGGGGATGTTCTTCGCCCGCATCTCACGCGGCCGCACCATCCGCTCCTTCATCATGGCCGGCCTCGGCCTGCCCACGGCGTTCGTCATCATCTGGATGGGCATCTACGGCTACTCCGCGTTCCAGTCGGACCGCGCCACCGCGCCGGCGCCGGGCCAGGGCGGTGACCTCACGCAGACGATCGTCACCGACGGCAACGTCCAGGCCGCCCTGTTCCAGCACCTGCAGGGCACGCCGCTCTACACGGTGGCCGCGGTCGTGGCGCTCGTGGTCATCACGCTGTTCTTCATCACCTCGATCGACTCGGGCGCGCTCGTGATGGACGCGATGGCCAATGGCCACGAGGATGCCGCGCCCCGCCGCCAGTCCGTGTTCTGGGCCGTGTCCATCGGCGCGGTCTGCGCGGCCATCATCCTCACCGCGGGCGAGAACGGCCTGGCGGCGCTGCAGGAGGTCATCATCGTGATCGGCCTGCCCATCCTGCTCATCACCGTCACGCAGGCCGCACTGCTGCTGCAGGCCCTGCGCGAGGACGCGGGTGCCGCGCGGCCCATGCGGACCCGCCAGTGGAAGCAGGTGCTGCCGGTCGAGGAGTACCGCCGCCGCGCCACCGAGGACGGCGTGGACGTCTCGGACTTCGTGATCCGCCCCGAGTTCGAGGTCGGCACCGAGCCGGAGAACGACACGCACACCCCGAAGACGTGGCACCAGCAGCGCATCGACGCGGCCAAGGCCCTCGTCACCGTCGGCCTGACCGGCGGCATCGCCGCGGGCCGCACCGAGGTCGGCGCGGAGCTCGAGCGGCTGGGCGCCGTCGTCGTGGAGTTCGACGACCTGATGGGGGAGATCCTCGTGCCCGGCAACCCCGTGCTCGAGGAGCTCCGCTCGGTCTTCGGCGAGGACATCGTCCGCGCGGACGGCACCCTGGACGCGCGCACCCTCAACCGGCTCACCACCGAGAGCTCGACCGCCCGGACGCGCATGTACGAGATCGTCTCCCCGGCGGTGCGCGACGAGGCGAACCGCCGGGCCCGCGAGATCGGCGAGGACTCCGTGCTGGTGGTCGACCTGGCCCTGCTGGCCGAGACCGGCTCCGGACAGGACTTCGACCAGGTGCTGGCCGTCTCCGCTCCCGCCGAGGTGCGCGTCGCCCGGCTCATGGAGTCCCACGACATGACCCGCGAGCGGGCCTGGGCCTTCATCGACGAGGAGGCGGCGGACGAGGAGCGGGCCGAGATCGCGGACACCGTGATCGAGAACGACGGCTCGCTCGAGGACCTGCAGGAGGCCGTCCGGGCATACTGGGAGGCCAAGATCCAGCCTCAGCTCGAGGCCGCCCGAGGAGAGCGCGTATGACCGAGACCGACCCGGTGGCCGAACGGCCGCGCGTCCATGTGGGCCTGACCGGCGGGATCGCCGCCGGCAAGTCCGCGGTGGCCCGTGTCCTGCAGGAGCGTGGCGCGCTCCTGGTGGACTCGGACGCCCTCGCCCGGCTGGTCCTCGAGAAGGGCACCGACGGGCTGGCCGCCGTCCAGGACGAGTTCGGGGACCGCGTCATCACCGCGGACGGTGAGCTCGACCGCGTCGAGATGGCCCGCATCGTCTTCGGGGACGAGGGCGCCCGACAGCGCCTGAACCGCATCGTGCACCCCCGGATCCGGGCTGCGGCCCGGCGCATCGTCGCCGAGGCCGGGCCGGACGCCGTCGTGGTCCAGGACGTGCCGCTGCTGGTGGAGACCGGGCAGGCGGACGCGTTCGACCTCGTGATCGTGGTGGAGGCCCCGCTCGAGGAGCGCCTGCGCCGGATGGTGGAGGACCGCGGCATGAGCCGCGCGGACGCCGAGGCGCGGATCGCGGCCCAGGCCACGGACGAGCAGCGGCGCGCCGTCGCGGACGTGGTCATCGTCAACGACGCCGACCTCGAGCGGCTCGCGTCCGTGGCGAACCAGGTGTGGGACCGGTTCCTCGCCCCCGGCGCGGCTGAGCCCTCGGCGGACTGACCGCCGGGGTGTCCGGGGCGCGACGTAGGGTTCTGCCATGAGCCTGGCCCAGAAGATCAACCGCGTCGTCGCCCCGTTCGAGGTCATCTCCCCCTACCAGCCCTCCGGTGACCAGCCGAAGGCCATCGCCGAGCTCGCCGAGCGCGTGGAGGCGGGGGAGAAGGACGTCGTCCTGATGGGCGCCACCGGCACGGGCAAGTCGGCGACGACGGCGTGGCTCGTCGAGCGCCTCCAGCGGCCCACGCTGGTGATGGTGCAGAACAAGACGCTCGCGGCGCAGCTGGCCAACGAGTTCCGGGAGCTGCTGCCCAACAACGCGGTCGAGTACTTCGTCTCCTACTACGACTACTACCAGCCCGAGGCGTACGTCCCGCAGACGGACACCTTCATCGAGAAGGACTCCTCCATCAACGAGGAGGTCGAGCGGCTGCGCCACTCGGCCACGAACGCGCTGCTGACCCGGCGGGACGTGATCGTGGTGGCCACCGTCTCCTGCATCTACGGCCTCGGCACGCCCGAGGAGTACATCGAGCAGATGGTCACCCTGCGCCGCGGTGCGGAGATGGACCGGGACGTGCTCCTGCGGCGGTTCGTGCAGATGCAGTACGTGCGCAACGACGTCGACTTCCACCGCGGCACCTTCCGGGTGCGGGGGGACACCGTGGAGATCATCCCCATGTACGAGGAGCTCGCGGTGCGCATCGAGTTCTTCGGGGACGAGATCGAGTCCATCCAGACCCTGCACCCGCTCACCGGCCAGGTGGTGCGCGAGGAGGAGGAGATGTACATCTTCCCGGCCTCGCACTACGTGGCCGGCGACGAGCGCATGGGCCGGGCGATCACCACCATCGAGGACGAGCTGCGGGAGCGGCTGCAGGAGCTGGAGTCCCAGGACAAGCTGCTCGAGGCGCAGCGGCTGCGCATGCGCACCACGTACGACCTCGAGATGATGCAGCAGATGGGCTACTGCAACGGCATCGAGAACTACTCGCGCCACATCGACGGCCGTCCCGCCGGCTCCGCCCCGCACTGCCTGCTGGACTACTTCCCGGACGACTTCCTGCTCGTGGTGGACGAGTCCCACGTGACCATCCCGCAGATCGGCGCGATGTACGAGGGGGACATGTCCCGCAAGCGCACCCTCGTGGAGCACGGCTTCCGCCTGCCCTCGGCCATGGACAACCGCCCGCTGAAGTGGGACGAGTTCCTCGAGCGGATCGGGCAGACCGTGTACCTCTCCGCGACGCCGGGCGCCTACGAGCTCGGCCAGGCGGACGGCTACGTCGAGCAGATCATCCGGCCCACCGGGCTGGTGGACCCGCAGGTGGTGGTCAAGCCGACCGAGGGGCAGATCGACGACCTGCTCGAGCAGATCCGCGTGCGCACGGCCAAGGACGAGCGCGTCCTGGTGACCACGCTGACCAAGCGCATGGCCGAGGACCTCACGGACTACCTGCTCGAGGCGGGGGTGAAGGTCGAGTACCTCCACTCGGATGTGGACACGCTGCGCCGCGTGGAGCTGCTGCGGGAGCTGCGCAAGGGCACCTTCGACGTGCTGGTGGGCATCAACCTGCTGCGCGAGGGCCTGGACCTGCCCGAGGTCTCGCTCGTGGCGATCCTGGACGCGGACAAGGAGGGGTTCCTGCGCTCCACCACCTCCCTCATCCAGACCATCGGCCGCGCCGCCCGCAACGTCTCCGGCGAGGTCCACATGTACGCCGACAACGTCACGGACTCCATGCGGCGGGCGATCGACGAGACCGAGCGGCGCCGGGCCGTGCAGATCGCGTACAACGAGGAGCACGGGATCGACCCCCAGCCGCTGCGCAAGCGCATCGCGGACATCACGGACCAGCTGGCCCGGGAGGACGCGGACACCGCCGACTTCCTCAAGGGCATGGGCGGCGTGAAGTCCGGGTTCGACTTCGGCATGGGCCACCGAGGCCTCAGCTCGCTGGACCGGGACGCGACCACAGGGGAGGGCACCGAGGCTCCGGCGGTGGACCCGGCGTCGCTGCCCGCCAAGGACCTGGCCGATCTGATCGAGCAGATGTCGAAGCAGATGCACCAGGCGGCGGCGGACCTGCAGTTCGAGCTCGCCGCCCGCCTGCGCGACGAGGTCGGCGAGCTCAAGAAGGAGCTGCGGCAGATGAAGCGGGAGCAGTGACCACCCGGCATGATGCCGACCCAGGGTGTTATGAAAACACTGATGAATGTCGTCATATCAGTGATAGTGTGACGCCATGAGCGCAGCACCCCCGGTCGCGGCCGTGATCGCGGACATCGTCGGCTCCCGCGCCCTCCCGGACCGGGAGCGCGCGCAGGAGCAGATCCTGGCCGCCTTCGCGGCCGCGGAACAGGACGTCCCGCCGCTGCGCCCCGCCTGGGCCAGCGTCGGCGACGAGTTCCAGGCGCTGCACCGCACCTGGCCGGACGCGCTCCGGCTGACCGTCCGCGTCACGCTCGCCCTGCCCCCGGGCCTCGACCTGCGCTTCGGGATCGGCCTGGGGCAGCGGCGGGCCCTGGACGCCGGCGGAGACGGCATCGAGGACGGCACGGCCTGGTATCGGGCCCGCGAGGCCGTCGAGCACGCGCACGAGCGGGCCGCCGGCGCCGCGACCGCCTTCCGTGCCGCGGACCCGTCCCTCACCGCCGCCGTGGACGGGCTCGCCCTGCTGCGCGACCACGTCCTCGGCCGGCTCAAGGCCCGCGAACGCCGGATCGCCGCCGCCCTGCTGGGCGGGGCGACCCAGGCGGAGGCCGCACGGGCGGAGCGGATCACGCAGTCCGCGGTGTCGCAGACCGTCGCGCGGTCCGGGATCGGCCGGCTGCTCGAGCTGGACGCCGAGCTCGCCGCCGCGGCGACGGAGGTCGCGCCGTGACCGCCCTCGCACTGCTCGCCCTGGGGCTGCACGACCTGCTCGACGCCGTCCTGCCCGGCGCCTGGCCCGCCCCACGGCGGCGGTGGCTCGCCCGGGCCGGCGCGGCCGTGGCCGCCGTCCTCGCCGCGGTGCTGGTGGCCGTGCTGGCGCCGACCGGCGTGGCCGTCGCGGTGGGCGGCGGCCTGGTGTCCCTCGGCCTGCTGATGGGCTGGACGTGGCTGCACCCGGACCGGCCGCTCGGGGTGGTCGCGGTGGTGGCCGTGGTCGGCCTGGTGGCCGTGCTCGAGTCGACCCTGGCGCCCGCGGGTCTGCGCTCCGCGCCCCCGGCACTCACGCTGCTGGCGGTGACGGTGGCGCTGACCGAGACCGGCAACCGGGTCACCCGCGCGGTCCTCGCCCTGGCGGGCCGGTCCGCCGACGGGGGCGACGAGGAGGCGGGGGACCCCGCGGCCGACGGCCTGCGCGGCGGCCGCTACATCGGGCCCATGGAGCGGCTGCTCATGGTCGTCCTGGGGCTCGCGCAGGCCTATCCGGTGATCGCGGCCCTGATGGCGGCCAAGGGCATCGTGCGCTTCCCGGAGATCTCGGCGGACCGCGGCGCCGGCTCGCGCGCGGAGGAGTTCCTCATCGGCTCCCTCGCCAGTTGGGGCCTGGCCGCCGCCGGTGCCGTCGTCGTCTGGCTCGCCCTGGGCCTGACCGCTCCCGGCGCAGTCTGAGACCGGCCCCCCGCGTCCGCGCGCGGGACCGCACCCGTCTAGACTGGCGCGGCCCCCACGAAAGGAACCCCTCCAAGGACGTGCTCAGTCCCGCCTTCGAGACCACGACCCTTGTGGTCCTCGGCGTCATCCTCCTGCTTGACCTGCTGTACGTCGCGCGCCGCCCCCACGAGCCCTCCATGAAGGAGGCCGGCCTGTGGATCGGGTTCTACGTGGCGCTGGCGCTGGTCTTCGCGGGGCTGCTCTTCGCGGGGCTGCTCTTCGCCCTGGGCGATGCGCAGCACGGCACCGAGTTCCTCGCCGGCTGGGTCACCGAGTACAGCCTCAGCGTGGACAACCTGTTCGTGTTCCTCATCATCATGGCCAAGTTCCAGGTGCCCCGCCGCTACCAGCAGGAGGTGCTGATGGTGGGCATCATCATCGCGCTGATCGCCCGCGCGGTGTTCATCGCGGTCGGCGCCGTCGCCATCGAGCACCTGACGTGGGAGTTCTACATCTTCGGCGCCTTCCTGCTCTGGACCGCCTGGCAGCAGCTCAAGGACGACGGCGGGGACGAGGAGTCCGAGCCGGGCGTCGTGGCCCGCCTGACCCGCCGCCTCAACGTGGCGCCGGACTACGACGGCAACCGACTGCGCACCACCGTGGACGGCCGGCGCATGTTCACCCCCATGGTGGTCGTGTTCATCACGATCGGCCTGACGGACGTGATGTTCGCGGTGGACTCCATCCCGGCGATCTTCGGCCTCACCCAGAACTGGTTCATCGTCCTGACCGCCAATATCTTCGCCCTCATGGGCCTGCGCCAGCGGGCCCGACGACGCCCCGCTCCGCCCGCCGCGGGTCGGGGCGTCGTCGTGCGACCGGGTAGACTGACCGGCGACGTAGGGGAGTATCCCGAACACTGTGGACGTCAGCACGCCGCGGCCGCCGAGAGCGCGCCGCCGGCCGGACACAGGGGCCCGGGCCGCGGTCGCGGCGGGCGGAGAGACTTGCGGCACCGTCCTGACCCCTGACGCCGAGAGGTGACCCGTGGAAATCAACGGCCTGACCTGGGGCCTGACGATCGCGCTGATCGTCGGGCTCCTCGCGTTCGACTACTTCGCCCATGTCCGCAAGGCGCACACGCCGTCGATCCGGGAGGCCGCGATCTGGTCCGGCGTCTACGTCGGCCTCGCGCTCGTCTTCGGCCTCGTGTTCTTCGCCTTCGGCGACACCCAGCACGCGGTCGAGTACTACACCGGCTACCTGCTGGAGAAGGCGCTCAGCGTCGACAACCTGTTCGTCTTCCTGGTCATCATGGCCAGCTTTCGGGTGCCGCGCGAGTACCAGCAGAAGGTGCTCCTGTTCGGCATCACCTTCGCGCTGATCTCGCGCACCCTGTTCATCCTGCTGGGCGCCGCCGTCATCGCCGCGTGGTCCGACGTGTTCTACCTCTTCGGCCTGTTCCTGCTGATCATCGCCGGCGGCCAGCTCAAGGGCGAGATGTCCGGCGACGCCGAGGGCGCCCAGGACGAGGCGGACAACGTGATGGTCCGCCTGGTCAAGCGGTTCCTGCCCGCCTCCGAGCAGTTCGACGGCGACCGCCTCTTCACGACGGTGGACGGCAAGCGCCTCATGACGCCGATGCTCCTCGTGATGATCGCGATCGGCGCCACGGACATCCTCTTCGCCTTCGACTCCATCCCCGCGATCTTCGGCGTGACCCAGGAGGCGTACATCGTCTTCACCGCCACGGCGTTCTCGCTCATGGGCCTGCGCCAGCTGTACTTCCTGATCGACGGCCTGCTCGACCGCCTCGTCTACCTGGCCTACGGGCTCTCCGCGCTGCTGGCGTTCATCGGCGTGAAGCTGATCCTGCACGCCCTGCACGAGAACAACCTGCCGTTCATCAACGGCGGCGAGAACGTGCCCGTCGTCGAGATCCCCACGACGCTGTCCCTCGTGGTCGTCGTCGTGATCCTGGCGATCACCGTGGCGATCTCCCTGGCCTCGCCGAAGGGCCAGGCCCTGCGGGCGCTGCAGAACGCCGAGAAGTACTCGTACCGGTACTCGAAGCTGCCCGAGGACGCCGACCCGGCCGAGCGCGAGCGCGCCGCCGCCCTGATGGATCGCTGGACGGCCCGGGCCGAGGCCGTGGACCAGCGCTGGCGCGACCAGCTGCTCGAGCACAAGGACGCGTGGTCGGCCATCATCCGCACGGCCCACGAGACCCGGCTCGCCGATCCCCGTGACGACGACGCGCGCGGGGTCTCCGAGCAGATCGTGCGGCAGGACGGGCCCACCGTCTGAGCCGATCACGGCGCCGGGGGAGCCCTCCGCCGGCGCCCGGGCCCCCGGGCCGGTCAGTCGACCGGGTCGGGGGCCGTCGTCGTCCCGGCGCCGTCCGGCGCGGTCATCGCCAGGAGCCGGTCGAGGATCGCCGGCCCGTCGTCGGCGATGCCGTCGTGGTGGAAGGCGCCGGTCTCCCACACCCGCAGGCCGCGGACGCGCCGCGCGGTCTCGATCGAGAGGTCCCGGTCCACGTACACGTCGTCCGCGTAGACGGCGGCGGCCACGGGGACGGTGTTCTGCGCCAGGGAGGCCACGTCGTAGAGCGGGCCCCACTGCGTGCGCTCGGCGAGCAGCCGCGCCGTGCCGGCCAGGGGCCGCAGCCGGGGGTCGACCTCGACGGACCAGGGCATGACGTGTTCGCCCGTGGGCAGCGGGACCGTGGTCGCCTCCGGGTCGAAGTCCGGGTGCTCGGCGAGCATCCGGGACGCCGACCAGCCGGTGTCCGCCCGGCCGCCGGCCAGGTCCGCCGGCTGCGCGTAGATCGCCTCGTGCAGCACGGTGTAGAGCGGGTTGACGAGGCGGTCGTCCTGGTCGGCGACGGCGGCCAGGAACGTCTCGGACAGGCGCGGCGCGGGCCCGGTGCGGTCCACGGCCTCGGCGAGGACCCAGTGCAGGCGGTCCACGCGGGTGTTGCCGCCCAGCAGCATGCCCAGGGCCTGGGCCCGTCCCACGGTGAGCGGCCCGCCGCCGGGCAGGGGGATCGGGGCGCCCGCGTCCTCGGCGGCGCGGATCAGCCCCACGGCCTCCGCCCACGCGTCGCGGTCGGCCGGGTGCCGGTCGAAGAACTCCTCGGCGCGGGCCCGCATCCGGGCGTAGGTGGCCCGGTAGACCCGGTCGGCGTGGCCGGTGAGCGGGGCGAGGCCGCCGGTCACCAGGCTGCGCTGCAGGCCCTCGGGGTGGAAGGAGAGGTAGCTCAGCGTGCAGAACCCGCCGAAGCTCTGGCCCAGCGTGGTCCACGGCCCGGCGCCGAGGGCGAGGCGCAGCATCTCGGCGTCCCGCACGATCGAGGGCGCCCGCAGGTGTACCAGGTGCTCGGCGCGGGCCTCGTCCGTGGCGAAGGCGCCCGGGGCGGTCAGGGTCGCCACGGTGGCCGGGGTCGAGCGCCCCGTGCCGCGCTGGTCCAGCAGCAGCACGCGGTGGCTCTCGGCCAGCGCGCCGAGCCAGCCGCTCAGGCGCGCCGGGCGGGGCCCGGCACTGCCGGGGCCGCCCTGGAGGTACAGGGCCCAGGGACGCTCGCCCCCGGGGTCGTCCTTCGCCCGGATCTCCCGGGCGAAGACGGTCAACGTGCCGCGCCGGTGCGGCCCGACGCCGGTGCCCGCCGCGTCCTGCGCCTCGGCTTCGGCGAGGCCCAGCGCGTGGTCGATCGGCACCGTGAACCAGTGGTCCACCGTGACGGTGCCGTCGTAGAGCTCGGTGCGCTCGCCCACGCGGTGGCGGGCCGGCTCGAGCGGGGCGAAGCCGCGCGGGTCGCCCGCCACGGGCCGTCCTGCCGCCCGGGCGTCCCCGGCGCTCACAGGCCCCACCCGGACTCGGGCGCGCCCACGGAGACCACCCGGATCACGGGGTGGCCCGCCTCGTCGGAGGCGTCCAGGTCGACCACGGCGTTGATCCCGTGGTCCAGGTCCCCGTCGGGGTCCTTCAGGATCTGCCGCACCGCCCACCAGCGCGGGCCGGCCAGCTCCAGCGGGGCGGCGACGTCGGGGGCCGCGGTCACGCGGAACAGCTCGGGGCCACGCGCGGCGGGGCCGTCGTCGATGTCCTCGTGGTCGTCGAAGTAGGCGTCGAGGGCGTCGGCCCAGTCGTCGGCGGACAGGTCGCCGGACAGGCGCGCGAGCGCCTCGTCCCGCTCGTCGCCGAACAGGCGCACCCGCTGGAACATCGCGTTGCGGACCATCACCCGGAACACGGGCTCGTTGTCCGTCAGGCGAGGCGGCACCGGCGGCTCGAGCGCCTCCATGTCCCGGCGCAGCTCGTCGATGTCCCCGGCCACCAGGTCCTCCCACTCCTCCAGGAGGGACGAGTCGGTCTGCTTCACCATCTCGTCCAGCCAGTCCAGCAGCACCTGGAACTCCTCGGTGCGGGCCGCTTCGGGCACCGTGTGGCGCAGCGCCTTGACCGCGTCCGTGAGGTAGCGCAGCAGCACGCCCTCGGACCGGGCGATCCCGTAGAACCGCACGTAGTCGCCGAAGCCCATGGCCCGCTCGAACATGTCGCGCACCACGGACTTGGGGGTCAGCTCGAACTCCGCGAGCCACGGGGCGTCCTGCCGGTAGAGCTCGAACTGCTGCTCGAGGAGCTCGGCCAGCGGCCGCGGGTGGGTGACCTCGTCGAGGGCCCGCATGCGGTCGTTGTAGTCCATGCCCTCGGCCTTCATGGCGGCCACGGCCTCGCCCTTGGCGTGCTTGACCTGGGCGGAGAGCACCTGGCGCGGCGGGTCGAGGGTCGCCTCGATCACGGAGACGACGTCGAGCGCGTGGTCGGGATCGGCCGGGTCCAGCAGGTCGAGCGCGGCGAGGGCGAAGGGGGAGAGCGGCTGGTTGAGCGCGAAGTCCGGCTGCAGGTCCACCGTGAGGTCCACGGTCCGGCCCTCGGCGTCCGGCTCGGGCAGACGCTCGACGACGCCCGTGGCCAGCAGCTCCCGGAAGATCCCGAGCGCGCGGCGCATGAGCACCGCCTGGCGGGCCGGGGTCTCGTGGGTGCCGCGCAGCAGGCGCCGGACCGCGATGACCGGGTCGCCGGGCCGGTCGAGGATGTTCAGCAGCATCGAGTGCGTGATCCGCATGCGGGAGACCAGCGGCTCCGGCTCGGCGGAGACGAGGCGCTCGAACGTCGCCGGCCCCCACGAGACGAAGCCGGCCGGCGGGGTCTTGCGCTTGCCGGACTTCACGGACTGCTTCATGCGCTTGGCCCGCTCGGCCTCGTCCTTGACGTTCGCGAACTTCGCCGCGGCCTTGCGCTCGGCCGCCTTGTTCTCGATCACGTGCTCGGGGGCCTGGACCACCACGGTGCCGGAGGTGTCGAAGCCGGCCCGGCCCGCCCGGCCGGCGATCTGGTGGAACTCGCGGGCCTGGAGCAGACGGGTCTTCTCGCCGTCGAACTTGGACAGCGCGGTGAGCAGCACGGTGCGGATCGGCACGTTGATCCCGACGCCGAGCGTGTCCGTGCCGCAGATGACCTTGAGCAGCCCGTCCTGGGCCAGCTTCTCCACGAGGCGGCGGTACTTGGGCAGCATGCCCGCGTGGTGCACGCCGATGCCCGCCCGGACAAGGCGGTTCAGGGTGTGCCCGAAGCCCGCGGAGAAGCGGAAGCCGGCGATCCGCGCGGCGATCGCCTCCTTCTCCTCCCTGGACGTCACCGAGATCGAGGACAGACCCTGGGCCGTCTCCACGGCGTCCAGCTGCGAGAAGTGCACGATGTACACCGGTGCCTGGTGGGTGCTCACGAGCTCCTCGACCTTCTCCTGCAGCGGCACCTCGGACCACTCGAACGTCAGCGGGATGGGGCGCTGCGCGTGGGCGACGACGGCGACCTCGCGCCCGGTGCGCTCGGTCAGGTCCGCCTCGAGGCGGGCGGTGTCGCCGAGGGTGGCCGACATCAGCAGGAACCGGGCCTGCGGCAGCTCGAGGAGGGGCACCTGCCAGGCCCAGCCGCGGGAGGGGTCTGCGTAGTAGTGGAACTCGTCCATCACCACGGTGCCGATCTCCATGCCCGAGCCCTCGCGCAGCGCGCGGTTGGCGAGGATCTCGGCGGTGCAGCAGATGATGGGCGCGTCACCGTTGACGGTGGAGTCGCCCGTGACCATGCCGACGTTCTCCGCGCCGAACACGTCCACCAGCGCGAAGAACTTCTCCGAGACGAGCGCCTTGATCGGCGCCGTGTAATAGGAGACGGCGTCGTGGGCGAGCGCGTCGGCGTGCGCGGCCAGCGCCACCAGGGACTTGCCGGAGCCGGTGGGCGTCGCCAGGATCATGTGCCGGCCCTGGACCAGCTCGAGGGCGGCCTCCTCCTGGGCGGGGTAGAGCGAGATCCCGCGGTCCTCGGTCCAGGCCGCGAAGGCCCCGAAGACGTCGTCGGCGTCCGGGGCCGGCGGGCGCGCGTCGATGCGGTCGGTCAGCGAGGGCGGGTTCGTGGCGGCAGAAGTCATCGCCCCCAGGGTATCGGCCGCTCCGCGCGATACGGTGCCGCCATGAGTCAGATCGCGCCCGAGAGCCCGCACCCGGACACCGACGCCGTCGTGGGGGACGTGACCGGCCGACAGGGCGGGGGGTTCACCTGGGATCCCGCGCAGTACGAGGGCTTCGCCGAACACCGCGCCCGCCCCTTCCACGACCTGGTGGGGCGCGTGCGCGCCGAGGCCCCGCGCGTCGTGGTGGACCTGGGCTGCGGCCCGGGGACCCTGACCCGGACGCTGGCCGAGCGCTGGCCGGACGCCGAGGTGATCGGTCTGGACGACTCGCCCGCCATGCTGGAGCGGGCCCGGGAGCAGGCGGCCCGCACGGGCGCCCCCGCCAACCTGCGCTTCGAGGCGGTCGACGCCTCGCAGTGGCGCCCGTCGGGGGCGACGGACGTCGTGGTGTCCAACGCGATGCTCCAGTGGATCCCGACGCACCGTCGCCTGATCCGGCGCTGGCTCGGGGACCTCACGCCGGGGGCGTGGTTCGCGGCGCAGATCCCGCGGCCCTACGAGCAGCCCTCCCACGCGGCGATCGTGGCGCTGGCGGAGGACCCGGCCTTCTCCGAGCCGCTGCACGGGGTGGCGACGACCCGCACCGTGGCGCCGCCCGAGGAGTACACGCGGCTATTCCTCGAGGCGGGGTGGTCCCCGGTCGTCTGGGAGACGGAGTACCAGCAGGTGCTGACGGGCGAGGACCCGGTGTTCCGGTGGACCTCCGGCGCGGCCCTGCGACCGAGCCTGCAGGCCCTGGCCCGCTGGGACGCCGAGGAGGGCGCCGCCGAGGGCGCCGGGCTGCTCGAGGCGTTCGTGGACCGGTACCGCGCCGCCATGCGCGAGGCGTACCCGCCGGTGCCCGGTGTCACGGCCGACGACGCCGGCCCGGTCACGATCTTCCCGGCCCGGCGCCTGTTCATGGCGGGGCAGAAGCCGGCCTGACGCTGGGCCCGGGACCGCCCGGGCGCACCGTCACCAGCCGCGCTCGGCCCACTCCGGCAGGTGGGGGCGCTCGGCGCCCAGGGTCGTGGAGGCGCCGTGGCCGGGGTGGACCACCACGTCGTCGTCGAACGCGTCGAAGATCCGATCGCTCACGTCCGTGAACAGCTGACGGAACCGGCCGTCGTCGCCCTCGGTGTTGCCCACCCCGCCCGGGAAGAGGGAGTCGCCGGTGAAGAGCACGGCCGGCTCGTCCGCCTCGGGGCGGCACACCAGCGCGATGGACCCGGGCGTGTGGCCGCGCAGGGCCACCACCTCGAGCCGGAGCCCGTCCGCCCCCACGGTGTCCCCGTGGCGCAGGCGCACGTCGGGGGCGACCCCCGTGGCCTCGGCGATCGCGTCGGCGTCGTCCTCGCCGGCCGCCGTGCGGGCCCCGGTCAGGGAGGCCAGCGCCGGCAACGCGCGCACGTGGTCCCAGTGTCGATGCGTGGTGACGATCATCTCGAGGCGCGGCTCGCACGGGGTGTCGTCCGCGGCCGAGGCGATGAGGTCGCGGATGGCCTCGGCCTCGGCGGCGGCGTCGATCAGCACCTGCGCCCCCGTGGTCTTGGAGGTGAGCAGGTACACGTTGTTGTCCATCTCCGACACGGAGCAGGTGCGCACCGTGACGGCGGGCAGATCGTGCAGGAGGCGGTTCCGGGCGGTCTCGGGCATGCGCAACAGTGTACGGACGGGGCGGTGAGGCGCCAGGGCGGGCCCGGCCCGCGGTGGGTTCGCCCACAGGCGAGACCCCGGTGTCGTGTCCGTACCCGCCCCTATGCTGGCCGCGTGCCCAAGAACTCCTCCACCACCGTCTCCTCCGCCGTCGAGGCCCACCCCGGCGGCCTCGCCTCCGGCCCCGGCGGCGCGCGCTCGGGCGAGCGGGACCGCATCGTCGTCCAGGGCGCCCGCGAGCACAACCTGAAGGACGTGGACGTCAGCTTCCCGCGGGACGCCATGGTCGTGTTCACGGGTCTGTCCGGCTCGGGCAAGTCCTCCCTGGCCTTCGACACGATCTTCGCCGAGGGCCAGCGACGCTACGTCGAGTCGCTCTCCTCCTACGCCCGCATGTTCCTGGGCCGGGTGGACAAGCCGGACGTGGACTTCATCGAGGGCCTGTCCCCGGCCGTGTCCATCGACCAGAAGTCGACCAACCGCAACCCGCGCTCCACGGTGGGGACCATCACCGAGATCTACGACTACATGCGCCTGCTCTGGGCGCGTGTCGGGGTGCCGCACTGCCCGCAGTGCGGCGAGCCGGTGAGCCGGCAGACCCCGCAGCAGATCGTGGACCAGCTCGAGGAGCTGCCCGAGCGCACCCGCTTCCAGGTGCTCGCGCCCGTGGTCCGCGGCCGCAAGGGCGAGTTCGTGGACCTGTTCAAGGACCTGTCCACGCAGGGCTTCGCCCGCGCCGTCGTGGACGGGGAGACCGTCCAGCTCTCGGACCCGCCCGTGCTGAAGAAGCAGGTCAAGCACACCATCGCCGTCGTCGTGGACCGCCTCGCCATGAAGGAGGGCATCCGCCAGCGCCTCACCGACTCGGTGGAGACCGCCCTGAAGCTGGCGGACGGCCTCGTCGTGGCCGAGTTCGTGGACGTGGAGCCGGTCGCCGAGAAGGGCAGGAAGAACACCGCGGAGTTCGGCGGGCGGGACGCCGAGGGCAACCCCCGGTACCGCTCGTTCTCCGAGAAGCTCTCCTGCCCCAACGGGCACGAGCAGACCGTGGACGAGATCGAGCCGCGCTCGTTCTCCTTCAACAACCCGTTCGGCGCGTGCCCCGAGTGCACCGGCATCGGCTCCCGTCTGCAGGTGGACCCGGACCTCGTCGTCGCCAACGACGAGCTGTCCCTGCGCGAGGGCGCCGTCGTGCCGTGGTCGCTCGGCAAGTCCACCTCGGACTACTGGCTGCGCGTGCTCGGCGGGCTGGGCAAGGAGATGGGCTTCTCCCTGGACACCCCGTGGAAGGACCTGACGGAGGCGGAGCGCGACGCCGTCCTGCACGGCAAGGACTTCAAGGTGGAGGTGACGTTCCGCAACCGGTTCGGCCGCGAGCGCCGCTACACCACGGGCTTCGAGGGCGTCATCCCCTACGTGATGCGCAAGCACGGGGAGACCGAGTCGGACGGCGCCCGCGAGCGCTACGAGTCGTTCATGCGGGAGATCCCGTGCCCGGCGTGCCACGGGGCCCGCCTCAACCCCACGGTCCTGAACGTGCTCGTGGGCGGCCTGTCCATCGCGGACGCCACCCGCCTGCCCATGCGGGAGGCCATGGAGTTCTTCTCGGGGCTGCGGCTGACGGACCGGGAGCGGCAGATCGCGGACCAGGTGCTCAAGGAGATCCTGGCCCGGCTGGCGTTCCTGCTGGACGTCGGCCTGGAGTACCTCAACCTGGAGCGGCCGGCCGGCACCCTCTCTGGAGGCGAGGCCCAGCGCATCCGCCTGGCCACGCAGATCGGCTCCGGGCTGGTCGGCGTCCTCTACGTGCTCGACGAGCCGTCCATCGGCCTGCACCAGCGGGACAACCGCCGCCTCATCGAGACCCTCCTGCGCCTGCGGGACCTCGGCAACACCCTCATCGTCGTCGAGCACGACGAGGACACGATCGCCGAGGCGGACTGGATCGTGGACATCGGTCCTCGCGCGGGCGAGCACGGGGGCGAGGTCGTGCACTCGGGCTCCCTGGCGGATCTCAAGGCGAACACGCGGTCCGTCACCGGCGACTACCTCTCCGGGCGCCGCTCCATCACGGTGCCGGAGCGGCGTCGCGTCCCGGAGAAGGGGCGCGTGCTGACGGTCCGCGGCGCCCAGGAGAACAACCTGAAGGACGTCTCGGTGGAGGTCCCGCTCGGGGTCCTCACGGCCGTGACGGGTGTGTCCGGCTCGGGCAAGTCCACGCTGATCAACGAGATCCTCTACAAGGTCCTGGCCAACCGGCTCAACGGCGCCAAGCTCGTGCCCGGCCGGCACCGGTCCGTGGAGGGGCTCGAGCACCTGGACAAGGTGGTCCACGTGGACCAGAGCCCCATCGGGCGCACGCCGCGCTCCAACCCCGCCACCTACACCGGCGTGTTCGACGCGATCCGCAAGCTCTTCGCAGAGACCCCCGAGGCGAAGGTCCGGGGCTACCAGCAGGGCCGGTTCTCCTTCAACATCAAGGGCGGGCGCTGCGAGGCGTGCGCGGGGGACGGCACGCTGAAGATCGAGATGAACTTCCTGCCGGACGTCTACGTGCCGTGCGAGGTGTGCCACGGGGCCCGGTACAACCGGGAGACGCTCGAGGTCACCTACAAGGGCAAGAACATCGCCGAGGTCCTCGACATGCCGATCGAGGAGGCCGCGGACTTCTTCAGCGCGTACACCCGCATCTCGCGGTACCTGGACACGCTCGTCGACGTCGGTCTGGGCTACGTCCGCCTGGGCCAGCCCGCCACCACGCTCTCGGGCGGCGAGGCCCAGCGCGTGAAGCTGGCGGCCGAGCTCCAGAAGCGCTCCAACGGCCGCACCATCTACGTGCTGGACGAGCCGACCACGGGGCTGCACTTCGACGACATCCGCAAGCTCCTGCACGTGCTCCAGTCCCTCGTGGACAAGGGCAACACGGTGCTCACCATCGAGCACAACCTCGACGTGATCAAGAGTGCCGACCACGTGATCGACCTCGGCCCCGAGGGCGGCTCCGGGGGCGGCACGATCGTGGCCGCGGGCACGCCGGAGGAGGTCGCACACGTCGCGGAGAGCCACACGGGCCGGTTCCTCGCGGAACTGCTCGCGTAGCATGGACCCCGCCCACGCAGGACGCGGACGAAGGAGAGCCATGGCGACGTCGGAGCCCGTGCGCAGGAGCGCCGCCGCGCTCCTGCGGCTCACCTGCCGCCCCGAGGTCGTCGGCATGGAGCACGTCCCTGCGCGGGGCCCCTTCGTCATGGCCTCCAACCACCTGTCCTTCGTCGACTCGGTGATCCTCCAGGCCCTCGCCCCCCGCCCGGTCCACTTCTTCGCCAAGGAGGAGTACTTCACGGGCACGGGCCTGCGGGGCCGCGTCCGGCGGCGGTTCTTCGAGTCCGTGGGCTCCGTCCCCGTCCGCCGGGGCGAGCAGGCCGCCTCCGTGGCCGCGCTCGAGTCCCTCGTGGGCCTGCTCGAGTCCGGCCAGGGCGTCGGCATCTACCCGGAGGGCACCCGCAGCCGCGACGGCCGCCTCTACCGCGGCCGCACCGGTGCGGCCTGGCTGGCCCTGGCCACCGGCGCACCCGTGGTGCCCGTGGGCCTCGTCGGCACGCAGCACCTCCAGCCGCCGGACACGAACGGCTTCCGTCCCCACCGGTTCTCCGTGCGCGTGGGCGCGCCCCTGGACTTCGGCCACCCCGGGCGTCGACACACCCTGCCGCAGCGCCGCGACGCGACGGCGGCGATCATGGACGCCATCGGCGCGCTCTCGGGGCAGGAGCGGGTGGACGCCTACAACGCCGCCCCGGGTGCCCGTGGCTGATCCGGCCTCCTACCGCCCGGCTCCGGGCGAGATCTCCACGTCGCCCGGCGTCTACCGCTTCCGCGACGCGGACGGACGCGTCGTCTACGTCGGCAAGGCGAAGAACCTGCGCGCCCGCCTGAGCTCCTATTTCCAGGACCCCGCCCGGCTGGCCACCAAGACCCGGACCATGGTG
The DNA here is from genome assembly GCF_024519795.1 of Micrococcus sp. Mcc89. Lineage (NCBI taxonomy): Bacteria > Bacillati > Actinomycetota > Actinomycetes > Micrococcales > Micrococcaceae > Micrococcus > Micrococcus sp. Mcc89. The sequence goes on from NZ_JALJRI010000029.1 coordinate 49,274, forward strand.
TTCACGGCGGCCGCGGTCGAGTGGACCGTCGTCGGCTCCGAGCTGGAGGCGCTCCAGCTCGAGTACACGTGGATCAAGGAGTACCGCCCCCGGTTCAACATCATGTACCGGGACGACAAGTCGTACCCGTACCTGGCCGTGACCATGAACGAGCAGTTCCCGCGCGTCCAGGTGATGCGCGGCGACCGGAAGCCCGGCGTGAAGTACTTCGGCCCGTTCCACCCGGCCAAGGCGATCCGCGAGACCGTGGACCTGATGCTGCGCGTCTTCCCGGTCCGCACGTGCTCGGCCGGCGTGTTCAAGCGGGCCCGCGCCCAGGACCGGCCGTGCCTGCTCGGCTACATCGGCAAGTGCTCGGCGCCCTGCGTGGGCCGGATCAGCCCGGCGGACCATCGCGCGCTGGCCCAGGACTTCTGCGACTTCATGGCCGGGGACGCGAACCGGTTCATCCGCGAGCTGGAGAAGGCCATGGCCCGTGCCGTCGAGGAGCTGCGCTACGAGGACGCGGCCCGGCTGCGGGACGACATCGCCGCGCTGCGCCGCGTGTTCGAGCGCAACGCCGTGGTGCTGCCGGAGAACACGGAGGCGGACATCTTCGCCCTGCACGCGGACGAGCTGGAGGTCGCGGTGCAGGTGTTCCACGTCCGGCAGGGACGCATCCGCGGCCAGCGCGGCTGGGTCATGGAGCGCGTGGAGGACGTCGCCGAGCCGGAGATGGTCGCGCACCTGCTCCAGCAGGTCTACGGCGACCTCGAGGGGCCGGAGCGCATCCCGCACGAGATCCTCGTCCCGGTCGAGCCCGACGACGCCGCACAGCTCACCGAGTGGCTCTCGGGCCTGCGCGGGTCCCGGGTCGCCGTGCGCGTGCCCCGGCGGGGCTCGAAGGCGGACCTCATGGAGACCGTCCGGGAGAACGCGGAGATGGCCCTCAAGCTGCACAAGTCGCGGCGGTCCGGGGACCTCACCACCCGCTCCGCCGCCCTGCGGGAGCTGCAGGAGGCCCTGGAGATCACCGAGCCCCTGCTGCGCATCGAGTGCTACGACATCTCCCACTCCCAGGGCACCAACGTGGTCGGCTCGATGGTCGTCATGGAGGACGGGCTGCCGAAGAAGAAGGACTACCGCCGCTTCAACGTCACGGGGGAGGCCGCCCGGGACGACACGGCGTCCCTGCGCGACGTCCTGCGGCGTCGTTTCGCCCGCCTGGCCAAGGAGCGCGCGGAGGGCGCCCCGCTCTCCGGTCAGGTCGAGGGGGACGATCAGGAGGCGGGGCGCCGCTTCGCGTACCCGCCCTCGCTCGTGGTGGTCGACGGCGGCCCGCCCCAGGTGGCCGCGGCCGCGGCGGTCCTCGAGGAGCTGGGCCTGGACGACCTGCCCGTGGTCGGGCTGGCCAAGCGGCTCGAGGAGGTGTGGCTGCCGGGCGACGAGTTCCCGGTGGTCCTGCCGCGCACCTCGGAGGGCCTGTACCTGCTCCAGCGCATCCGTGACGAGTCGCACCGGTTCGCGATCGCGGGCCACCGCAGCCGGCGGTCCAAGGCGATGACCGTCTCCGCCCTGGACGGGATCCCGGGCCTGGGCCCGGCCAAGCGCACCGCGCTGCTGAACCACTTCGGCTCCGTCGCCGAGATCCGGGCCGCCGGCGTGGACCGGCTGACCGAGGTCGCCGGCATCGGGCCGCGGCTGGCCGAGGCCGTCCACACGGCGCTCACGGCCGACACGCCCGCGGATACAGTGGAGTCATGACCGAGGAGACCCTCCAGCCGGAGAAGCCGCCGACATCCGAGGTGCTCGTGATCGCCGGGATGTCCGGCGCCGGACGGACCACCGCCGCGCACGCGCTCGAGGACCACGGCTGGGACGTGGTGGAGAACATGCCGCCGGCCCTGTTCGGCACGCTGGCCGAGCTCATCGCCCGCTCGCCGGAGGCGTTCCCGCGCCTGGCGATCGTGGTGGACGTGCGCTCGCGCTCCTACTTCGAGGAGCTGTACGCCGCCCTGCAGCACCTGGCCAACAGCGGAGTGGAGTATCGCACCGTGTTCCTCGATGCGGAGGACCACGTCCTCCTGCAACGCTTCGAGGCCGGCCGCCGCCCCCACCCGATGCAGGGCAACGCCCGGCTGCTGGACGGCATCCGCGCGGAGCGGGACGTCGTCGAGCCGCTCAAGGCGCGTGCCGACGTCGTGGTGGACACCACCGAGCTGAACGTGCACGGCCTGGCCACGGAGATCACCGAGCTGTTCTCGGAGTCCGGCCCCGTCACGCTGCGCCTGACCATCATGAGCTTCGGGTTCAAGTACGGCGTCCCGGCGGACGCGAACTTCGTGGCGGACATGCGCTTCATCCCCAACCCCCACTGGGTGCCGGCGCTGCGTCCGCACACGGGCACGGAGGCCGCGGTCGCGGACTACGTGCTCTCCCGCCCCGGTGTCGAGGACTTCCTGCGCACGTACGTCGCCATGCTGGGGCCGGTGTTCGAGGGCTACCGGCGGGAGAACAAGCACTACGCTACGCTCGCCATCGGCTGCACGGGCGGCAAGCACCGCTCCGTGGCCGTCGCCGAGGAGCTGGCCCGGCGCCTGGCCCAGGTGCCCCACGTCACGGTGCACGTCCAGCACCGGGACATGGGGCGCGAATGACGTCCCCGCTCACCGGCCAACTGCCCCTGCCGCCCGGGATGGGTTCGGAAGGGCGCGGGGTGGGTGCGGGCATGTCCCGCCCCACGGCCCGCGTCACCGCCCTCGGCGGCGGCCACGGCCTCTCCGCGTCCCTCGCGGCCCTGCGGCACGTGGCCGGGCACCTCACGGCCATCGTCACGGTGGCGGACGACGGTGGCTCCTCCGGCACCATCCGCCGGGAGATGGCGGTGCTGCCGCCCGGCGACCTCCGCATGGCGCTGGCCGCCCTGTGCGACGACACCGACTGGGGTCGGACCTGGGCCCACGTCATGCAGCACCGCTTCCGCTCCACCGAGGTGCCCGCCGACCAGGCCACCCTGGACAACCACGCGCTCGGGAACCTCCTGATCGTCGCCCTCTGGGAGCTGCTGGGCGACCCGGTGGACGGGCTGCGCTGGGCCGGCGCCCTGCTGCGGGCGCACGGTGAGGTCCTGCCGGTCTCGCGGGTGCCGCTGACCATCGGCGGGGACGTGCTCAGCGCCGGCCCGGACGGCCGCCTGCGCACCCGATGCGTGGAGGGCCAGGTGGCCCTCGCGGTCGCCGCGTTCGAGGGGCGCGTCACCGACGTCCGCCTGAGCCCGTCCGACGCCCCCGCCACCCCGGAGGCGCTCTCGGCGATCGAGCTGGCCGACTGGGTGGTGCTCGGACCCGGCTCGCTGTACACGTCGGTGCTGCCGCACCTGCTGATGCCGGACGTGCGCGCGGCCCTCGCCGCCACCACCGCCCGGCGCCTCATGGTGCTGAACCTGCGCACGGGAGACCAGGAGACCACCGGCCTCACCCACGCCGACCACCTCAAGGTGCTGCGCTCCTATGCGCCGGACCTCCGGCTGGACGTGGTGATCGCCGACGTGGACGCGGTCACCGACCGGGCGGCGGTGGAGGCCGAGGCGGCCCGGATGGGCGCGCGCGTGGCGTTCAGTAGAGTGAGCAGTGCCCAGGATCCCCAGGTCCACGACCCGCTGCGCCTGGCCGTCGCGATCGACGAGGCGATGACCCACTGACGCGCGCACCTCGCCGAGAAGGAGCACGAGCATGGCGCTGACCATGACCCTCAAGGAGGAGCTGGCCCGTGTGCCGGTCGCCGCGACCCCGGAGCGGCGGGCGGAGACCGCGGCGATGCTGCGGTTCGCCGGGGGGTTGCACCTCGTGGCCGGCCGCGTCGTCGTGGAGGTTGAACTGGACCACGGCGCCAGTGCGCGCCGCCTGCGCGCCGCCATCACCGAGCTGTACGGCCTGGCCCCGGAGATCGTGGTGGTCTCCGGCGGCAACCTGCGCCGTGGTCAGCGGTACGTGCTCCGGGTCGTGCGCGGGGGAGAAGACCTCGCCCGGCAGACCGGGCTCATCGACCAGCGGGGACGGCCCGTGCGTGGCCTCGCGCCGGTCCTCGTCAGCGGGACGACGGCGGCCACCGCCGCCGTGTGGCGCGGGGCCCTGCTGGCCCACGGCTCCCTCACCGAGCCCGGCCGCTCGGCGGCCCTCGAGGTGACCACGCCGGGCCCGGAGGCCGCGCTCGCGCTGGTGGGGGCCGCGCGTCGGCTCCGCGTGGCGGCGAAGGCGCGCGAGGTGCGTCAGTCGGACCGCGTCGTGGTCCGCGACGGCGAGGCGATCGCCACGCTGCTCGCCGCCGTCGGCGCGGAGCAGACCGCGACCCTCTGGCGCGAGCGGCGCGAGCGCAAAGAGGTCCGGGCCACCGCCAACCGCCTGGCGAACTTCGACGACGCCAACCTGCGCCGTTCCGCCCAGGCCGCTGTCACGGCCGGGGCGAAGGTGGAGCGGGCCCTCGAGATCCTCGGGGACGAGGTGCCCGACCACCTTCGCTACGCGGGACGGCTGCGCCTCGAGCACAAGCAGGCCTCCCTCGACGAGCTCGGCCGCCTCGCGGACCCGCCGATGACCAAGGACGCCGTCGCCGGGCGCATCCGCCGGCTACTGGCCATGGCGGACAAGCGGGCCGCCGAGCGGGGCATCCCCGGGACGGACGCGGCCTCCGAAGGCTGAGCGCGGGATCACCGTCGACGGGATCTGGCCCCGGCGCTCCGCCCCCGATCACAATGGAGACGGACGGAATACGCCGCCGAGACGCGAGGTTGCCCGAGGTGGAGGCCGAGGGCGTCCTGCCCGCAGCCTCGCCTGACCAAGGAGGAAGCATGACCGAATACACCCTTCCGGAGCTGGACTACGACTACGCCGCGCTGGAGCCGCACATCTCGGCCCGCATCATGGAGCTGCACCACTCCAAGCACCACGCCACGTACGTCAAGGGCGCGAACACCGCCCTGGAGAAGCTGGCCGCCGCGCGTGAGGCCGGCGACTTCGGCTCCGTGAACCAGCTGTCGAAGGACCTCGCCTTCAACCTGGGCGGGCACACGAACCACTCGATCTTCTGGAAGAACCTCTCGCCGGAGGGCGGCGACAAGCCGACCGGCGAGCTGGCCGCCGCCATCGACGAGTACTTCGGCTCGTTCGACCAGTTCCAGGCCCACTTCACCGCCGCCGCCCTCGGCATCCAGGGCTCCGGCTGGGCCGTGCTGGCCTACGAGCCCATCGGCGGCAACCTGGTGATCGAGCAGTTCTACGACCAGCAGAACGGCGTGCCGGTCGCCACCATCCCGCTGTTCCAGCTGGACATGTGGGAGCACGCCTTCTACCTCGACTACCAGAACGTCAAGGCGGACTACGTCAAGGCGATCTGGAACATCGTGAACTGGGCCGACGTGCAGGCCCGCTTCGAGGCCGCCCGCGCCGGCGCCTCCGGCCTGATCCTCCCGGCCTGATCCACACCGCGC
>NZ_JALJRI010000030.1:0-162616 GCF_024519795.1 Micrococcus sp. Mcc89
GCAGCCGCCGGCCGCGCCGGGGTCGGCCGCGCCGAAGCCGGGCGCCGCTGCGCCCAAGCCGGGTGCGTCCGCGCCCAAGCCGGGCGCCCCGCGTCCCGGAAACAACCCGTTCAGCCCCAAGGGCGGCTCCGCCGGGCCCCGCCCGGGCGCCCGCCCGGGCGCCCGCCCGGGCGGCCGTGGCGGTGCGCCGCGCCCGGGCAACAACCCGTTCGCCCCCTCGCAGGGCATGCGCTCCGGTCGTGAGGACCGCGCGCCTCGTCCGGGCGGGCCCCGTCCGCAGGCCGGTGCCGGCGGCCCCCGTCCGGGCGGTCCGCGCCCGGCCGCGGGCGCCGGCGGTCCCCGCCCCGGTGGGCCGCGTCCGAACCCGGGCATGATGCCCAAGCAGATCACCCCGGCCCCGCAGCCGGCCCGCGGCCGTGGCCGTCCGGGCGGCGGCCCCGGCGGCGGTCCGGGTCGTCCCGGCGGCCCGGGCGGCCGTGGCGGTCGAGGCAACGCCCAGGGCGCCTTCGGGCGCGGCGGCGGCCCGCGCAAGGGACGCAAGTCGAAGCGCGCGAAGCGCCAGGAGTTCGAGCAGCAGCACACGCGGGAGATCGGCGGCGTCAAGGTCCCCAAGGGCGACGGCACCACCGTCCTGCGCCTGCGCCGCGGTGCGTCCCTGGCCGACTTCGCCGAGAAGATCCGCGCCGACGTCGCAGACCTGGTGAAGGTGCTCTTCACCCTCGGCGAGATGGCCTCGGCCAACCAGTCCCTCGACGAGGAGACCTTCCAGCTGCTCGGCGACGAGCTGGGCTACAAGGTCCAGATCGTGTCCCCGGAGGACGAGGACAAGGAGCTGCTGGAGGCCTTCGACATCGACCTCGAGGCCGAGGAGGCCAACGAGGACGAGGCCGACCTCGAGCCGCGCCCCGCGGTCGTCACCGTCATGGGTCACGTGGACCACGGCAAGACGCGTCTGCTGGACGCCATCCGCTCCTCGAACGTCATCGAGGGCGAGGCCGGCGGCATCACCCAGCACATCGGCGCCTATCAGGTGCCCGTGGAGCACGAGGGCGAGCAGCGTCGCCTCACCTTCATCGACACCCCGGGTCACGAGGCGTTCACCGCCATGCGTGCCCGCGGTGCGAAGGTCACCGACATCGCCGTGCTGGTGGTGGCGGCCGACGACGGCGTCATGCCGCAGACCGTCGAGGCGCTCAACCACGCCCAGTCGGCCGGCGTGCCGATCGTGGTGGCGGTCAACAAGATCGACAAGGACACCGCCGCCCCGGACAAGATCCGCGGTCAGCTCACCGAATACGGCCTCGTGCCCGAGGAGTACGGCGGCGACACGATGTTCGTGGACGTCTCCGCGCGCAGCAACATCAACATCGACAAGCTGCTCGAGGCGATCCTGCTCACCGCGGACGCCGCCCTCGAGCTCAGGGCGAACCCGCACAAGGCCGCCCGCGGCGTGGCCATCGAGGCCAACCTCGACAAGGGCCGCGGCGCCGTCGTCACCGTGCTGGTGCAGACCGGCACGCTGCGCGTGGGCGACACCATGGTGGTGGGCTCCGCCCACGGCCGTGTGCGCGCCATGTTCGACGAGAACGGCAACGCCGTGGAGGCGGCCGATCCGTCGCGTCCCGTCCAGGTGCTCGGCCTGTCCTCGGTGCCGCGCGCCGGCGACTCGTTCCTCGTCACCGACGACGAGCGCACCGCCCGCCAGATCGCGGAGAGGCGCGAGGCGGCGGACCGCAACGCCCAGCTGGCCAAGCGCCGCAAGCGCATCACCCTGGAGGACTTCGACCAGGCCGTGGCCGAGGGCAAGCTGGACACGCTCAACCTCATCATCAAGGGCGACGCGTCCGGTGCCGTCGAGGCGCTGGAGGACTCGCTGCTCAAGATCGAGGTCGGCGAGGACGAGGTGCAGCTGCGCGTCATCCACCGCGGCGTCGGCGCCATCACGCAGAACGACGTGAACCTGGCGACCGTGGACAACGCCATCATCATCGGCTTCAACGTGCGCCCCGCCGAGCGGGTCGCCGACCTGGCCGACCGCGAGGGCGTGGACATGCGCTTCTACAGCGTGATCTACGACGCGATCGACGACATCGAGAACGCGCTCAAGGGCATGCTGAAGCCGGAGTACGAGGAGGTCGAGCTCGGCTCGGCCGAGGTCCGCGAGGTGTTCCGCTCCTCCAAGTGGGGCAACATCGCCGGTTCGCTCGTGCGCTCGGGCCTCATCCGCCGCAACGCCCAGGCCCGCCTGGTGCGCGACGGCGTGGTGGTCTCCGAGCACCTCAAGATCGAGTCGCTGCGCCGCTTCAAGGACGACGCCACGGAGGTCCGCGAGGGCTACGAGTGCGGCATCGGCCTGGGCAGCTTCAACGACATCAAGGAGGGCGACGTGATCGAGACCTTCGAGATGCAGGAGAAGCCGCGCGTCTGACGGCCGGGGCGGGGGCCCGCACGGGCCCCCGCCCTCCGCGTCCCACCCTCTGAACCATCACCACCGGAAGGAACCGCACCATGGCCGATCCGGCACGCGCCGGCCGCCTGGCCCAGCGCATCAAGGTCCTCGTGGCCGAGGCGCTGCGCCGCGGCGTCAAGGACGATCGCGTGGAGCCCGTCACCGTGACGGAGGTCCGCGTGACCAACGACCTGCAGCACGCCACCGTCTACTACACCGTCCTGGGCGACGAGGCCACGGTGGCCGCCGCCCACGAGGGCATCCAGGACAACCGCGGCATCCTGCGCCGCGAGGTGGGCCGCGGGCTCACCATCCGCCTGGTGCCCACCCTCGAGTTCGTGGCGGACACCGTCCCCGAGGCGGCCGCACACCTGGAGGACGTCCTCCGCGCGGCCAAGGAGCGGGACGCCGAGCTGGCGAAGGCGCGCGAGGGCGCGTCGTACGCCGGTGACGCGGACCCGTACCGCACCGCGGAGCCGGACGCCGACGCCGACGACGCCCCGCGCGCCTGAGGCCCGCGGCACGGTGAGCGCACGCAGCACCGGGGGACAGGCCCCCGACGCGCCGGGAACGGAGGCGTCGGGGGTCGTCCTCGTGGACAAGCCGCAGGGGTGGACCTCGCACGACGTCGTCGGGCGGGTCCGCCGGCTGGCGGGCACCCGCAAGGTGGGCCACGCCGGCACCCTGGACCCCATGGCCACGGGCCTGCTCGTGGTCGGCGTCAACAAGGCCACGCGCCTGCTGACCGCCATCACGGGCACGGACAAGACGTACACGGCCACGATCCGGCTCGGGCAGTCGACCGTCACGGACGACGCGGAGGGCGAGGTCGTGCAGACCCGGCTGGCCAACGCCGTCACGCCCGAGCGCGTCGCCGAGCAGGTCGCCGCCCTCACGGGCGAGATCCTGCAGGCGCCCTCGGCCGTCTCCGCCGTCAAGGTGGCGGGCCGGCGCGCCTACGATCGCGTCCGCGCGGGAGAGGACGTCACCCTCGACGCCCGCCCCGTCACCGTGCACGAGTTCACGGTGCACGAGCTGCGCCGGCTCGACGGCGGCCGGCTGGTCGACCTCGACGTCACCGTGCGCTGCTCCTCCGGGACCTACATCCGGGCGCTCGCCCGCGACCTGGGCGAGGCCCTCGAGACCGGCGGTCACCTGACGGCGCTGCGCCGCACCGCCGTCGGCCCGTTCGACGTGGCCGACGCGCTCTCGCTCGAGGCCCTCGCGGAGCGGTTCGCGATGACCGAGCTCTCCGAGGCCGCCGCCGGGCTCTTCCCGGTGCGCGAGCTGACGGAGCACGAGGCCCACGAGCTCGCCTTCGGGCGGGTCGTGGCGCCCACCGGCACGGGTGAGACGCTCGTCGCCGGGCGCGCGCCGGACGGCCGCGTCATCGCCCTCGTCTCCGACGTGCGCCGCCGCGGCGCCGACGTCGCCAAGCCCCAGCTCGTGTTCGCCCCGGCCGAGGGGCCGGGACAGGGAAGGACCGCATGATCCTCGACGCCTGGTTCTGGACGGGACTGGTGATCGGTGCCGTCTCGTTCGTCGTCTGCGTGGTGATGACGGCGATCCGCCGCCACCCCGCGGACGCCTCGATCCTCTCGGTGGCCGCCGTCGAGCTGTTCACGCTCGTCTATGCGGCGGCCGCCGCCGTCCGCCAGCTCGGCGGGGACACCCTGAACGGCCCCGGCTGGGAGTTCTGGGGCTACATCCTCACCGCCCTGATCGTGCCGGTGATCGCCGTGGGCTGGGCCGTCACGGACAAGACCCGGTGGTCCAACCTCGTGCTGGCCGTGGTCGGGCCCACGATCGCCGTGATGCTGCATCGCATGCAGGTCATCTGGTTCGGGCAGTGGTGAGGAGGATGGACATGGCACCCAGCGACGGCGCCCCCGCGCGCAACCAGGGTCTCGGCCGGATCATCGTCATGGTCTACGCGGTGTTCGCCCTCTCCGCGAGCGCGCGCAGCCTCTTCCAGATCCTCACGCAGTTCGACGCCGCCCCCGTGGCGTACACGCTCTCCGCGGTCGCGGCGGTCGTGTACATCGTGGCGACGTTCGCGCTCGCCCGCTCCGGCGCGCGCGCCTGGGCCGTGGCGCTGGGCGCCGTGCTCGTGGAGCTGGCCGGCGTGGTGGGCGTGGGCCTGTGGACCGTCCTGGATCCGGGGATGTTCGCCCACGACACCGTGTGGTCCCGGTTCGGCGCGGGCTACGGCTATGTGCCGCTCGTGCTGCCGGTGGTCGGCCTGATCTGGCTGCTGACGCACCGCCCCGCCCGCCCGGCCGAGGCGGGGGCGCTCTGATGCGGGTCTGGAACAGCCTGGACGAGGTCCCCACGGACCTGCCGCGCACCGTGGTCACCCTGGGCAACTTCGACGGCGTGCACCGCGGCCACCGGGAGGTGCTGCGCCGGGTCGTCGAGCTGGCGCGGGCCCGCGACGCCCTGGCCGTGGCCGTGACCTTCACCCCGCACCCGCGCGCCGTGCACCAGCCCGAGGTGCCCCACGTGGACATCATCAGCCCCGAGCAGCGGGTCGTCCTCCTGGAGGAGGCGGGTCTGGACGCGGTGCTCCTGCAGCGGTACACCCTCGAGTTCGCGGACCAGTCCCCGGAGGAGTTCGTCCGCGGCATGCTCGTGCACGGGCTGCATGCCGCCGTCGTGGTCGTGGGGCACGACGTGCGCTTCGGCCGGGGCAACACCGGCGACGTCGCGGAGATGGTGCGCCTGGGGGCCCGCTACGGCTTCGAGGTCGAGGCCGTCGAGGAGTTCCCCGCCGAGCACGGGGCCGAGCCGGAGCGCCGTTGCTCCTCGACGTGGGTGCGCGAGGCCCTGGCCGCGGGCGACGTCGCTCAGGCCGCGGCCGTGCTCGGCCGGCACCACGTGCTCGCCGGCGAGGTGGTGCACGGGTTCGCGCGCGGCCGCGAGCTCGGCTTCCCCACGGCGAACCTCGAGACGGATGTGCAGGGCATGATCCCGGCCGACGGCGTCTACGCCGGTTGGGTGCACGACGCGCACGGCGGCGTGTGGCCGGCCGCGATCTCCATCGGCTCGAACCCCACGTTCGAGGACGTCTCCCGCGTGGTGGAGGCGCACGTGATCGACCGCCATGACGAGCGGGTGGAGGACTTCGACCTGTACGGCCAGCACATCGAGGTCGAGTTCGTGGCCCGGCTGCGCGGGATGGTCGCCTACGAGGGCGTCGAGAAGCTCGTGGCGCAGATCACGCAGGACGTGGACGAGGCCCGGGCGATCCTGGCCACGACCCCCTCCGACCGGTGAGCGCCCCGGAGCCGGGCGCTTCCCCCGCTGTGCCGAACCTGCCGGGGCGCCCGGCCCGGGCCCGTCGGGCCGGGCCCAACCCCTTCGAGACCGGCGGGGAGCACTACGACGCCGTCCGCCCCTCCTACCCCGCCGCCGTGGTGGACCGCGTCCTGGCGGGCATCGCCGACGGCGCGGACGTGGTGGAGCTCGGGGCCGGCACGGGACTGTTCACCCGGCTGCTCGCGGCCCGCCCGGCGGACCGGGTGCGGACGGTGACGGCCCTCGAGCCGTCGGCGTCGATGCGCGCCGTCCTGGAACGCGAGGTCGCGGCCGGCACGGGCGGGCGGGTGCGCGCCGTGCCGGGCACGGGCGAGGCCACGGGCCTGCCGGCGGCGAGCGCCGACGCCGTGGTGGCGGCCCAGGCATGGCACTGGATGGACCCGGCCGCGGCGAGCGCGGAGGCCGCACGGGTGCTGCGCCCGGGTGGGCGCCTGGCCGCGGTGTGGAACCAGCTCGACACGGCGGTGCCGTGGGTGCACCGTCTCACCCGGATCATGCACGCCGGGGACGTGCACGCCGCCCGGCCGGAGCAGCGCCGGTTCGGCGCCCCGTTCGGGGCGGAGGAGCACGCGCGCTGGGCGTGGACGCAGCCCATGACCGCGGCGGGGCTGCACGGACTCATGGCCTCGCGCTCGTACTGGCTGCGCGCGGACGAGCGGATCCGGTCCCGGATGACGGCCAACCTCGACTGGTACCTGCACGAGCACCTGGGCCATGCGGCGGACGCGGTCCTGCAGGTGCCCTACGTGACGGTGGCCTGGTGGGCGGCGCCGGTCAGGGGCGGGCGCCCACGGTGACCGGGACCGTCCGGGCGATCCCGGCCCGCCGCGCCTGCCAGAGCAGCAGCGCCGTGGCCACCGCGACCACCGCCACCGAGAGCAGCGTGGCCGCCGGGGAGCCGGCGGTCTCCGCGCCCACGTAGCTGTCCTCGACGGTGCCCACGAGCGTGCCGACGGCGATGATCACCACGTTGTTGACCACGTGGAGGGCGACGGCGGCCTCGAGCCCGCCCGTGCGCCACGTGAGCAGGACGGCGGCGACGGCGAACGCGGCGAGGTCCAGCAGGATCCACGGGTCGAGCGAGCCGTGGGCGAGCGAGAAGGTCGCCGCCGAGAGCACCGCGGTGACCGCGGCGGCCACGACCGGCCGGCGGATCCACGTGCCGACGGCCAGCAGCAGCCACCCGCGGAACAGGTACTCCTCGCCCGCGGCCTGGAACGGGGTGAGCACGAACGCCATGACGAGCAGCCAGACCCAGTCCTGCGCGCGCGGGGCCGTGGGGGCGCCGTCGAGGGCCCACGCGCCCAGCACGTAGGCGAGGAACAGCGGCGTCAGCACGACGACGCAGCGCGCCAGCCAGCGCCAGCGCACGCGGCCCTCGACCGAGTGGACGAAGCGGGCGGCGACGGGGTGGCCCAGCGCCACGGCCAGCAGCGCGACCCCGATCAGCGCGGCGAGCAGGAGGTTGTTCAGCAGCACCATGGGCGCGGAGTACAGGTCGAGGTCGGTCACGTCCGTCGGGTCGGCCGCGCCGAGCAGCGCGGGCCCGGACGTGGCGATCAGGGCGAGAGCGCCCAGCACGCCCCCGAGCACGAGGAGGCCCACCAGGCCGGCCAGCACGAGGCCGAAGGACGCGAGCGGGTTCCACCATCGGGCCCGCGGCGTGCGCAGCAGCGCGGGGTAGCCGTGGCCGATCAGCGGCAGATCCAGGGGCGGCGCGGGCGGCCGGAGGGGGAACGACGACGGGGCCGGGGAGTGGGGGACCGGTGGGGTGCTCACCGGGCCAGGGTAGGCGATGCGGTAGACTCGACCCTCGGCCTCCCTGCAGTCCGCGGTGGGGTGGGCCCCGCGTCGTCCGCCCCGGCGGGGCGCGGCCCGTGTTCGCGGTACCGAAGTGAAGGAGGCCCACCATGGCCCTGGATCCCGCTGTCAAGCAGCAGATCATCAAGGAGTACGCCACCCACGAGGGCGACACCGGTTCCCCCGAGGTGCAGATCGCGGTCCTGTCCCGCCGCATCAAGGACCTGACCGAGCACCTCAAGGAGCACAAGCACGACCACCACACCCGTCGCGGCCTGATGGCCCTGGTCGGTCGCCGTCGTCGCATGCTCGGCTACCTGCAGAAGGTCGACATCGAGCGCTACCGCGCGCTGATCGAGCGCCTCGGCCTGCGCAAGTGACCTGAGGAGGCGGCGCCGGAGCCCGCGGGAGACCCGCGAGCGCCGGCGCCGCCTTTCGTCTGCCCCCGGACGCACGTAGTGTGTCCCGGGGGAGAGATCGCCGCAGCCTGCGGCACTCCGGCGCGCCATGGCGCGCATCCCCGCATCATCGACACACCCGACGGCTCCGCGCCCATCGCTCGCGGTCCTCGACAGTGGCTCCCGGACCCCGCCGCACGGCGGGATGCCGAGGGCCTCGATCGAAGACCAGGGGGACAGGGACGCCTGCGGCGCCGTCCACCTGAAAGGAGGCCCTCATGGAGGGTCCTGAGATCACCTTCGCCGAGGCCGTCATCGACAACGGCTCGTACGGCAAGCGCACCGTCCGCTTCGAGACCGGGCGCCTCGCCCAGCAGGCCGCCGGCGCCGCCATGGTCTACATCGACGAGGAGACGTCGATGCTGTCCGCCACCACCGTCGGCAAGTCGCCCCGCGAGGGCTTCGACTTCTTCCCGCTGACCGTGGACGTCGAGGAGCGCATGTACGCCGCGGGCCGCATCCCCGGCTCGTTCTTCCGCCGCGAGGGCCGCCCGTCCACGGACGCGATCCTCACCTGCCGCCTGATCGACCGCCCGCTGCGCCCGGCGTTCGTCAAGGGCATCCGCAACGAGGTCCAGGTCGTCGTGACCGTCACCTCGATCGCCCCGGACGAGATCTACGACACGGTGGCCATCAACGCCGCCTCCCTGTCCACGCAGCTGTCCGGCCTGCCGTTCTCCGGTCCCATCGGCGGCGTGCGCATGGCCCTCATGGACGACGGCTCCGGCACGCGCCAGTGGGTCGCGTTCCCGAAGCACTCCCAGCTCGAGGGCGCCGTGTTCAACATGGCCGTGGCCGGCCGTGTGGTGGGCGACGACGTCGCCATCATGATGGTCGAGGCCGAGGCGACCCCGGACTCCTGGACCCTGGTCAAGGAGCGCGGCGCGCAGGCGCCCACCGAGGAGATCGTGGCCGAGGGCCTCGAGGCCGCCAAGCCCTTCATCCGCGCCCTGTGCGAGGCCCAGGCCGACCTGGTCAAGCGCGCCGGCAAGGACCCGGTGGACGTTCCCGTGTTCCAGGACTACCAGGACGACGCCTACGCCGCCGTCGAGAAGCTCGCCACGGACCGCCTGACCGAGATCTTCTCCATCGGCGACAAGCAGGAGCGCGAGTCGGCCTCGGACGCCTACCTGCTCGAGGTGCTCGAGGAGCTCGCCGGCGAGGGCAAGGACTTCGCCGAGCGCAAGGGCGAGATCGCCGAGGCCTACGGCTCCCTCACCAAGCAGATCGTGCGCCGCCGCATCCTCACCGACCAGGTGCGCATCGACGGCCGCGGCCTGACGGACATCCGCAAGCTGACCGCGGAGGTGGAGGTCCTGCCCCGCGTGCACGGCTCCGCCATCTTCGAGCGCGGCGAGACCCAGATCATGGGCGTCACCACGCTGAACATGCTCAAGATGGAGCAGCAGATCGACTCGTTGGCGCCGGAGACGGCCAAGCGGTACATGCACCACTACAACTTCCCGCCGTACTCCACCGGCGAGACCGGCCGCGTGGGCTCCCCGAAGCGCCGCGAGATCGGCCACGGCGCCCTCGCCGAGCGCGCCCTCGTGCCCGTGCTGCCGGCCCGCGAGGAGTTCCCCTACGCGATCCGCCAGGTCTCCGAGGCCCTCGGCTCCAACGGCTCGACGTCGATGGGCTCCGTCTGCGCCTCCACCCTGTCCCTGC
Organism: Micrococcus sp. Mcc89; assembly: GCF_024519795.1. Taxonomy (NCBI): domain Bacteria; kingdom Bacillati; phylum Actinomycetota; class Actinomycetes; order Micrococcales; family Micrococcaceae; genus Micrococcus; species Micrococcus sp. Mcc89. The sequence continues at coordinate 9,694 of NZ_JALJRI010000030.1, forward strand.
TGAACGCGGGCGTGCCGCTGCGTGCGCCCGTGGCCGGCATCGCCATGGGCCTGGTCTCCGCCGAGGTGGACGGCCAGACCCAGTACGCGGCCCTGACCGACATCCTCGGCGCCGAGGACGCGTTCGGCGACATGGACTTCAAGGTGGCCGGCACCGCGGAGTTCGTCACCGCGATCCAGCTGGACACCAAGCTGGACGGCATCCCGGCCTCCGTGCTGGCCGCCGCCCTGACGCAGGCCCGCGAGGCGCGCCTGCACATCCTGTCCGTGCTGAACGCCGCCATCGACGCCCCGGACGAGATGGCCCCCACCGCCCCGCGGATCATCTCCGTGCGCATCCCGGTGGACAAGATCGGCGCGGTCATCGGCCCCAAGGGCGCCATGATCAACCAGATCCAGGACGACACGGGCGCGGACATCACCATCGAGGACGACGGCACCGTGCTGATCGGCGCCACCGACGGCGCCTCGGCCGAGGCCGCGCGCTCCGCGGTGAACGCGATCGCCAACCCGCAGGTCCCCGAGGTCGGTGAGCGCTACCTCGGCACCGTGGTGAAGCTGACCACGTTCGGCGGGTTCGTCTCGCTCACCCCGGGCAAGGACGGCCTGTTGCACATCTCCGAGCTGCGCAAGCTCAACGAGGGCAAGCGCGTGGACGACGTCGAGGACGTGCTCGGCGTGGGCCAGAAGGTCCAGGTCGAGATCACCAAGATCGACGACCGCGGCAAGCTGTCCCTCTCCCCGGTGGTGGCGGAGTCCGACGCCCTGGCCGAGACCGCGGACGCGATCGAGTCCTCGCAGATCGAGGCCTGATCCGCCCCGCCCGGCCCGGTGACCACGACGGCGCCGCACCCTCCCCGCGAGTGGTGCGGCGCCGTCGTCGCGCATGGGCGAGAATGGCCGTCATGAGTGTTCACCGTGAGATCCCCCTGGACTTCGACGGCGTGCTGGCGGACGAGGGCAACGGTTCCGTGGTGCGCCGCTCCGTGCTGCCCGGCGGCGTCCGCGTGCTCACCGAGGCCATGCCGGACCAGCGCTCGGTGACCATCGGCTACTGGGTGGCCGTCGGGTCCCGTGACGAGTCGCCCGAGGGCTACGGCGCCACGCACTTCCTCGAGCACCTGCTCTTCAAGGGCACTCCCACGCGCACCGCGATGGACATCGCGGCCGCCTTCGACCGCGTGGGCGGGGAGTCCAACGCCGGCACGGCCAAGGAGTCCACCGTCTACCACGCCCGCGTGCTGGACGAGGACCTGCCGATGGCCGTGGAGGTCCTCACGGACATGCTCACCTCCTCCCTGATCGACCCGGACGAGCTCGAGACCGAGCGCGGCGTGATCCTCGAGGAGCTCGCCATGGACGCGGACGACCCCGTGGACGTGGCCCACGAGAAGCTCGCCGAGGTCATGCTGGACGGCCACCCCCTCGGCCGGCCGATCGGCGGCACGCCCGAGACGATCCGGGCCGTCACCCGCGACCATGTGGTGGGGCACTACACGCACTGGTACCGCCCGGACGAGCTCGTCGTCACCGCCGCCGGCCACCTCGACCACGACGAGGTCTGCCGCCTCGTCCTCGCCGCCCTGCGCGCCTCGGGCTGGGAGCTCACCCAGGGGGCCCTGCCCGCCCCGCGTCGTGCCGTGGACACCGCCGGGGCCGCGGCCTCGCGGGTGCGGACCGGCACGCACACCGTCACCAAGGCGGTCGAGCAGGCCAACGTCCTCGTCGGCGGCCGCTCGCTGTCCACCACGGACCCGGACCGCTTCGCCCTGGGCGTCATGCAGTCCGTCCTGGGCGGGGGCATGTCCTCGCGGCTGTTCCAGGAGATCCGCGAGCGCCGCGGCCTGGCCTACAACACCTACTCGTTCTCCGCCGGGTACTCCGACGCCGGCTACTGGGGCCTGTACGCGGGCTGCCAGCCGGACCGGGTGGACGAGGTGGCCGCGCTGATGGAGGCCGAGCTGGACCGGATGGCCGAGGCCGACGTCACCGGGGAGGAGCTCGCGCGCGCCCACGGGCAGATCTGCGGCGGCACCGTGCTGGGCATGGAGTCCACGGGCGCCCGCATGTCCCGGCTGGGACGGGCCGAGCTGGTCACGGGGGAGTACGTGGACCTGGCGGCCTCCCTCGCCCGGGTCCGCGAGGTCGACGCCGGCCAGGTCCGGGCCGTGGCCGCGCGCCTGGCCGCGGGGGACCGGGCGCGCGTCGTCGTCGCCCCGGCCTGACCTCGGCCACGGCCGCCGGGGCGGGCCGCGTAGGCTGGAGGCCATGACCGAGACCCGCACCCCCTCCGCCGTGTCCGCTCCCGACGACGTCCCGCGCGTCGCGATCCTGGGCGCCCGTGGCCGCATGGGCCGCCACGCGGTGCCCGCGGTGCGAGCGGCCGAGGGGCTGGAGCTCGTGGCCGAGCTCGGCTCGCAGGACCGCCTGGACGCGGTGCTCGACGCCGGCGCCACGCACGTCCTGGACCTCACGGTGCCGGACGCCTCGCCCGAGAACGTGGCCTTCGCCGTGGAGCATGGGCTGCACACGGTCGTCGGCACGTCGGGCTGGGTGCCCGAGCGCCGCGAGCGCCTCGAGGCGCAGCTGACTGAGCACCCGGGGGTGGGCGTGCTGATCGCCCCGAACTTCTCGGTCGGCTCGGTGCTGGCCTCGGCGTTCGCCGCGCAGGCGGCGCGGTACTTCGAGTCCGTCGAGCTCGTCGAGCTGCACCATCCGGACAAGGTGGACGCCCCGTCGGGCACGGCCGTGCGGACCGCCGAGCTCATCGGCGCGGCCCGGGACGCGGCCGGCGTGCCCGTCTCCCCGGACGCCACCGAGCACGACCCGGACGGCGCGCGCGGCGCCGTCGTCCACGGCGTGCACGTGCACGCGGTGCGCCTGCGTGGCCTGGAGGCGCACCAGGAGGTGCTGCTGGGCGGGCCGGGCGAGCAGCTCGTGGTCCGGCACGACGCATTCGACCGCGGCGCCTACATGCCCGGCGTCGTCCTCGGCCTGCGGACCGTGGCCTCCCGCCCGGGTCTGACCTACGGACTGGACGGATACCTGGACCTTGGCTGAGCCCTCCCGCACCCCCGACGACGGCGCCGTGGGCCCGACCGCGCACGCCGCCCGTGCCCGCCGCTCGACCGTGATGAGCAAGGTGTGGGTCGGCTTCGTCTGCCTGCTCGTGCTGCTGTTCGCCGGGTTCGCCCTCAACGCGTCCGTCGCGCTGGTGCGCGCCCCGCAGCCGCTGGCCAAGGCGATCGGCGTGGGCGTCATCCTCGTGGTGCTGGTGACCGTGGCCGTCCTGGCCCGCGAAGTGTGGTTCGGCCGCCAGACCGAACGCCTGGCCGACCAGCTCGAGGCCGAGGGCGGACTGCCGGAGGACGACCTGCCGCGCTCGCCGGGCGGCCGGATCGACCGGGAGGCCGCCGACGCCCAGTTCGAGCTGTACCGCGTGGAGGCCGAGGCCGCACCGCGCGACTGGCGCGCCCGCTACCGCCTCGCCCTGGCCTACGACGCCTCGGGCGACCGCCGCCGCGCCCGCGAGGCGGCCCGGGAGGCCGTCCGCCTGCACCGCGCCGGCTGACGCGGCCCACGCGTCGCTCAGCGCCCTCCGACGGCCCGTTCCCCACCCGCCCGGGAGAGCCGGGCCATCACGGCCTCGAGCGGACCCCGTCGGCCGCTGAGCTCGGCGGCCAGCCCGGCCGCGAGGCTCAGCACGACGAGGGCGGCGAGCAGCGCCCCGTCGGCCGGATCGAGTCCGGTCGCGTCCACGAGCGCGAGCACCACGAGGTGCCCCACGTAGAGCGTGAGCGGGATGCGCCCCGCACCCACGAGCGGGCGCAGCGCGGCGTGCCCGACCAGCGGCCGGGCCAGCAGGCAGGCGCCCAGCACGGCGCAGGCCCAGCCCGCCGCGAGCACGGCGGCCACCACGGACCCGGAGTGCGGGGTCGGCAGGGCGAGCCACAGCGGATCCGGGATCAGCAGCGCGAGCCGCGGCTCGCCCGTGCGCAGCGTGAGCGCCGTCTCGGCCGGGTCCGTGCCGATCGCCGCGGCGACGCGCCCGACCGTGCCCGGAGCCCGCAGCACCGCCGCACCGACGACGCCGGCCGCCGCCCACGCCGCGGCCCCGCCGCCGAGGATCCCGGCGGCCACGCGGGGCCGGTCCAGCGGCAGCCGCCCCAGGGCCAGCCCCAGCACGAGGAACGCGCCCCAGGACAGGACGGGGTAGTAGCCCGTGACCGTCAGATCGGCCAGCAGCAGCCCGGGACGCAGCAGGTCCGCGGGGCCGGGGGAGAGCCAGAGCCGCCCGCCCACGAAGAACTCCTGGCGCCCCACGGCGGCCTGCGCGGCCGCGACCACCGCGAACACCAGCACCGGCCCGAGCACGAGCCACGCCCCCGCGATCAGGCCCAGGGCGCGGGCGCGCAGGCCCAGCAGGGGCAGCGCGAGCAGGAAGAGCAGGGCGTAGTGGCACAGGATGACGGCCACGGGGACGCCGAGCGTCCCGCACGCGAGCCCGAGCACGAACAGCAGGCCCGCGCGTCGGGTGATCCGGCGGCGCAACGCCGCGCGCCGGACCCCCGTGGCCGGCGTCGCGCCCCCCGTGGACAGGGCCAGCCCGACGCCGGCCAGCAGGACGAACAGCACCGAGGCGCGTCCGGCGAACCACAGGAACGCCGGGTGCGGCGCCCCGTCCGCCGTCGCCGGGTCGACGACGTGGACGGTGATCATGCCGAGCAGGGCGATCCCGCGGGCCGCGTCGACGCCGGGCAGCCGGCGACGCGCGGGCCGGTCCGGGCGGACGGCGGCGGGGGGCGGGGCGGGACGCAGGGCGGGCTCCTCTCGAGTCGCCGCGCGTCGCGGAGGGGCCACGGACGGCGCGGGCCCCCAGTCTCGCAGGTAGGGTGGGGCCCATGAGTGCCGTCCGTTCCGCCGTCATCCCCTCCGAGCTGCTCTTCGGCACGGTCGTGCCCGCCATGGTCACCCCCATGACGGACGAGGGCGCCGTGGACCTCGAGGCGGCCGCCGCGCTGGCAGAGCACCTGGTGGACCGCGGGGCCGACGGCCTCGTGGTCACCGGCACCACCGGCGAGACCTCCACGCTCACGGACGACGAGAACGTGGCGATGTTCCGCACCGTCGTCGAGGCCGTGGGGGACCGCGCCAGGGTCGTGGCCGGCACCGGCACCAACGACACGGCGCACACCCTCGAGCTGTCCCGCCGCGCGGCCGAGACGGGCGTGGACGGGCTGCTGCTCGTCACCCCGTACTACAACAAGCCCAACCAGGCCGGCATCCGCGCGCACTTCGAGGCCGTGGCCGACGGCGTGGACCTGCCGATCATGCTCTACGACATCCCGGGCCGCTCCGTGATGCCGATCGAGCCCGAGACGATCATCGCGCTCGCGCAGCACCCCAACATCCGTGCACTCAAGGACGCCAAGGGGGACCTGCAGTCCACCACCACCGTCCTGGCGCACACGGACCTCGACCTCTACTCCGGCGACGACGGCGCGACCCTGCCGCTCATGGCGCTCGGCGCCGTCGGGGTCGTCTCGGTGGCCGCGCACGCGGCCCCCGAGCTGTACCGCCAGCTCGTGGACGCCGTCCACGCCGGCGACCTGGCCGGTGCCCGTGACCACCACTTCGCGCTGGACCCCGTCCAGCGCGGCATCATGACCCACGTCCAGGGCGCGGTGGCCGCGAAGGCCGTCCTCGCCGCCCAGGGCGTCATCCCGTCCGCAGCCGTGCGGCTGCCCCTCGTCCAGGCCACGCCGGACGAGCTCTCCGTCATCCGAGCCGACCTCGCGGAGGCCGGCATCACCTTCTAGAAGGGACCCGTTCCATGACCGCAGGCACCCGCCTGTCCACCCCGCCCAAGCTCAAGCGGGGCACCTGCCGCATCGTCCAGCTGGGCGGCCTCGAGGAGGTCGGCCGCAACATGGTCACCTTCGAGATCGACGGCAAGATCCTCATCGTCGACTGCGGCGTCCTCTTCCCCGAGGAGCACCAGCCCGGCGTCGACCTGATCCTGCCGGACTTCGACTACATCCGGGACCGCGTGGACGACGTCGTCGGCATCGTCCTGACCCACGGCCACGAGGACCACATCGGTGCCGTGCCGTACCTGCTGCGCCTGCGCGACGACATCCCCGTGATCGGCTCCAAGCTGACCCTCGCCCTGATCGAGGCCAAGCTCGAGGAGCACCGGATCAAGCCGCGCACCCGCGTGGTCAAGGAAGACGACATAGTCGAGTTCGGCCCGTTCGAGTGCGAGTTCGTGGCCGTGAACCACTCGATCCCGGACGCGCTCGCCGTCGCCATCCACACGGACGCCGGCACCATCCTGCACACCGGCGACTTCAAGATGGACCAGCTGCCGCTCGACGGCCGCATCACGGACCTGCGCGCCTTCGCCCGTCTCGGCGAGGAGGGCGTGGACCTGTTCATGACCGACTCCACGAACGCCGAGGTCCCGGGGTTCACCACCACGGAGGCGGAGATCGGCCCCACCCTCGAGCGCTACTTCGCCACGGCGAAGCGCCGCATCGTGGTGGCCTCGTTCTCCTCCCACGTGCACCGCGTGCAGCAGGTCCTCGACGCCGCCCACAAGCACGGTCGCAAGGTGGCCTTCGGCGGGCGCTCCATGATCCGCAACATGACCATCGCGGCGAAGCTCGGCTACCTCGACGTGCCGAACGGGATCCTCGTGGACATCCGCAAGGTGGACAAGTACCGAGACGACGAGATCGTGCTCATGGTCACCGGCTCCCAGGGCGAGCCGATGGCGGCCCTGTCCCGCATGGCCAACGGGGACCACCAGGTGCAGCTGGAGGAGGGCGACCTCGTCGTGCTGGCCTCCTCCCTGATCCCGGGCAACGAGAACTCCGTGTTCCGCGTGATCAACGGGCTCATGAAGCTCGGCGCGACCGTGGTGCACAAGGGCATGGCCAAGGTGCACGTCTCCGGCCACGCCTCCGAGGGCGAGCTGCTGTACTGCTACAACATCGTCGAGCCCGAGTTCGTGATGCCGGTGCACGGCGAGACCCGCCACCTGATCGCCAACGGCCGGATCGCGGAGAAGACCGGCGTGCCGGCCGAGAACGTCATCCTGGCCGGCAACGGCACCGTGGTGGACATGACCGACGGCCTCGTGAAGGTCGTCGGCGAGGTGGAGTGCGGCTACGTGTACGTGGACGGCTCCTCCGTGGGTGAGATCTCCGACTCGGACCTCAAGGACCGCCGTGTCCTGGGCGAGGAGGGCTTCATCTCGATCATCACCGTGGTCAACCGGCAGACGGGCACGATCGTGTCCGGTCCGGACGTCCACGCCCGCGGCGTCGCCGAGGACGAGAAGGTGTTCGAGGAGATCAAGCCGAAGATCGTCCGGGCGCTCGAGGAGGCCGTGCAGTCCAGCAAGGACCACACCGCCCACCAGCTCCAGCAGGTGGTCCGCCGGACCGTCGGCACGTGGGTCAACCGCAAGCTGCGCCGGCGCCCGATGATCATCCCGGTGGTCCTGGAGGCCTGACCCCTCCGGGTCGCCATGCCTGCCGTGTCCGCGGTTCGCGGTAGTTTGGTGGGCATGGCGACCCGTACTTCCCCCACGCGTTCGTCGTCCTCCTCCTCCGCCACGTCCCGCTCCGGCTCCGCCGGACGCCGAGGCTCCGGACGGAAGGGGTCGACCGCGACCGTCCCCGAGGCCGACCGGCCCGCCGCGCCCCTGCGCGCCCTGCACACCCTGTGGATGGGGTTGGCCACACCGGTCGGCGCGGGCTTCCGCAAGCTCGGCCCGGACGTGCGCATCGACCGCGAGGAACGCCGTGACGGCACCGGCCTGGTCCTGCTGCTGCTCGCCGCGCTGATCGCGGCCGTGGAGTGGTGGGGCCTGCGCGGCACCGCCGTCGGCCGCGTGGTGCACGGGGTGGTGGGCGGCACCGTCGGGTGGTTCGCCCTCCTGGTGCCGATCGCCCTGCTCGTCGTGGCCGTGCGCTGCTTCCGCCACGCCACGGACCATCGCGCCAACGGACGCATCATCATCGGCCTGCTCATGGCCACCGTCGCGGGCTCCGGCATCGCCCACCTCGTGGGCGGCGTGCCCTCGGCCGCCGACGCCTTCGAGGACATGCTCGGCGCCGGGGGCATGGTCGGCTACCTCGCGACGGCGCCGTTGGCCTCCCTGCTGACACCCGTGCCCGTCTGGGTCCTCATGATCCTGCTGGCCTTCTTCTCGGTGCTCGTGCTCACCGCGACGCCCGTCGGCTCGATCCCGCAGCGGATCGCGGGCGGCTACGACTGGCTCACGGGCCAGGACCCCGAGGGTGCCTCCGAGCAGCGGGCCGCCCGCCGTGCCGAGCGGCGCCGGGCCCGGGAGGAGCGCCGCGAGGCCGAGGACCTCGCCACCCCGCTCTCCGTGGATGCGGAGACCGGGCGCACCCACCCGGACCACGACCAGTCCTACCTGGACGGCCCGGCCGCCGGCGCCCACGCCGCCGGGGCCTCCCGCCCCGGCCTGTTCGCGCGCCTGTTCGGCGGGCGCCGGGCACGCGAGGAGCAGGCCGCCGACGCCGCCCCGGAGCACACCGCCAGCACCGCCTACGACTCCCCGGTGATCCACGAGGCCGAGGCCGGCTCCCACGCCGCCCCCGAGGCGGAGACCACCCAGGTCCTGCCCCGGCCCGCCCCCCGGCGAGCCGCTCGCGGGGAGCAGGGCGTGTTCGACGCCGAGCAGGCCGCCGCGGACGCGCGGGACGCGGGCCGGGACGCCTCGGACGACTTCGACCCGTGGGTGGACGAGGACGACGCGCCCGAGGACGCGGACGCCGAGCCGCAGCCGCCCGCCGGAGTGCGCCGGCCCACGGCCGCGGACCGTGCCCTCGAGCAGGTCCGCGAGCATGCCCGCGCCCAGCGCGAGTCCGCCGCCCCGGCCGCCGCGCGCCAGGAGGGGGACGCGGGGGAGGACACCCCGTTCGCCCTGGACGACGCCCCGGGTCAGGGCTCCGGGGCCGCCGCGCCGTCGTCGTCCTCCGCCGTGCCCGCCAGCACCCCCGCGCCGGTGCCGCCGGTGACCGCCGAGCCGGCCCGCGGCACCCAGTCCGAGCTGGGCGGGGACGTGTCCTACACGCTGCCGCAGTCGGCCCTGCTCCCGGCCGGGCCCCAGCCGAAGGAGCGCTCCGAGGCCAACGACCGGGTCGTCGCCGCGCTGACCACCACGTTCACCGAGTTCAAGGTGGACGCCCAGGTCACCGGGTTCTCCCGCGGGCCGACGGTGACGCGCTACGAGGTCGAGGTCGCCCCCGGCACCAAGGTGGAGAAGGTGACGGCGCTGGAGAAGAACATCGCGTACGCGGTGGCCTCCTCGGACGTGCGGATCCTCAGCCCCATCCCGGGCAAGCGCGCGATCGGCATCGAGATCCCCAACACGGACAAGGAGGTCGTGGCCCTCGGCGACGTCCTGCGCTCGCAGGCCGCCCAGCGCACCGACCACCCGATGGTGATGGGCGTCGGCAAGGACGTGGAGGGCGGCTACGTGGTGGCCAACCTCGCGAAGATGCCCCACATGCTCGTGGCGGGCGCCACCGGCGCCGGCAAGTCCTCGTTCGTGAATTCGATGATCACCTCGATCCTCATGCGCTCCACCCCGGACGAGGTGCGCATGGTGATGGTGGACCCCAAGCGCGTCGAGCTCACCGCGTACGAGGGCGTGCCCCACCTGGTCACCCCGATCATCACGAGCCCGAAGAAGGCGGCCGAGGCGCTGCAGTGGGTCGTCAAGGAGATGGACACCCGCTACGACGACCTCGCGGCGTTCGGCTACAAGCACGTGGACGACTTCAACAAGGCCGTCCGGGCCGGCCAGGTGAAGCTGCCGCCGGACTCCAAGCGCGTGCTGCGCCCGTACCCGTACCTGCTGGTCATCGTGGATGAGCTCGCGGACCTGATGATGGTCGCCCCGCGCGACGTCGAGGACGCGATCGTGCGCATCACCCAGCTGGCCCGTGCGGCCGGCATCCACCTCGTGCTCGCCACGCAGCGGCCGTCCGTGGACGTGGTCACGGGCCTGATCAAGGCCAACGTGCCCTCGCGCATGGCGTTCGCGACGTCGTCGGTCACGGACTCGCGCGTGGTCCTGGACCAGCCCGGCGCGGAGAAGCTGCTCGGCCAGGGCGACGCCCTGTTCCTGCCGATGGGCAAGTCCAAGCCCATGCGCGTGCAGGGGGCGTGGGTCAACGAGTCCGAGATCCACGCCGTCGTGGAGCACGTGAAGTCGCAGATGCAGGTCCAGTACCGCGAGGACGTGATCCCCGAGAAGACCGAGAAGGTCATCGACGAGGACATCGGCGACGATCTGGACCTGCTCCTGCAGGCCGTCGAACTCGTGGTCACCACGCAGTTCGGCTCCACGTCCATGCTGCAGCGCAAGCTGCGGGTGGGCTTCGCGAAGGCCGGCCGCCTCATGGACCTCATGGAGTCCCGCGGCGTCGTGGGCCCCTCCGAGGGCTCCAAGGCCCGCGACGTGCTGGTCAAGCCCGACGACCTCGCGGACGTGCTCGCCACCATCTCCGGAGACACCCCGCCCTCGACCGGAACCGGTGACGACGCCGCCTCGGCGTCGTCCGCTCCGCGCGACCTGGTGCAGGAGGACCTGGACTCGCGCCCGGCCGCCGTGGACTGGAACGATGAGGACGACGACGAGGGATCGGAGGACGCGTGGCAGCTGACGGGCAGATGAGCACGGCGGGCGGGGCGCAGCACGTGTCCGCCTGGAACCTGCCGAACATCCTGACCTCGGTGCGCATCCTGATGGTGCCCTTCTTCGCCTGGGCGCTGTGGGCCGGCGGGCCGTGGGGCGGCGACTCTCTCCTCGCCCGCTGGCTCGCGCTGGCCCTGTTCGCGGCGGCCATGTACACCGACAAGCTCGACGGGGACATCGCCCGCGCCCGCGGGTTGATCACCGACTTCGGCAAGATCGCGGACCCCATCGCGGACAAGCTGCTCACGGGCACGGCCCTCGTGCTGTTCTCCCTGCTGGGCGAGCTGTGGTGGTGGGTGACCATCGTGATCCTGGTGCGTGAATGGGGCATCACCCTGATGCGCTTCGTGGTGATCCGCTACGGCGTGATGCCGGCCGGCCGCGGCGGCAAGCTCAAGACCGTGCTGCAGACCGTGGGCATCGGCCTGCTGCTCCTGCCCCTGGCTCCGCTCGTGGGCGGCTGGTGGCCGTGGGCCGGCTGGGTGGTCATCGGGGCCGCCACCGTGCTGACGGTGCTGACCGGTCTGGAGTACGTCAAGGACGCGTGGATCCTGCGGCGGGACGCCCTCGCCGCCCAGCGGGGGGCCTGAGGCGATGACCATGGCGGCGGCCCGGGACGTGGTGCACGCGCTCGCGGACGCGGGCCTCACGGTGGCGACGGGGGAGTCCCTCACCGCCGGTCTGGTGGCCGCGCGCCTGGCCGACGTCCCCGGGGCGTCGGCCGTGCTGCACGGCGGCGTGGTGGCCTACCAGAACGCCGTGAAGACCGGCCTGCTGGGTGTGCCGGAGGACCTGCTCGCGCGGGTCGGGGCGGTGGATGCGGACGTGGCCCGACGGATGGCCCTCGGCGCCCGGGCGGCCCTGGGCGCCGACGTCGGTGTGGCCACCACGGGCGTCGCCGGGCCCGAGCCGCACCAGGGCCAGCCGGTGGGCACCGTGTGGCTCGGCCTGGCCGTGCCCGACGCGGACGCGAGCGCGCTGGACGTGCTCGGCGGCGAGCGCGACGGCGCGGCCACCGCGATCCTCCTCCGGCTCGACGGCGACCGGGCCGCGATCCGGGAGGCCACCGTCGCCGCGGCGCTGCAGGCCCTGACGCACCTGCTCGCCGGCCCCGGCCACTGAGGCTGCACGGGGGCGCCGACCGACCCGACTCGGCGCCCCGTCCCTGGTGCCGGCCCAACCCGGTGCGTAGGTTCGGCGCGATGGAGACCGCATCGCCTCCCACCCCGCCCGAGCATGCACCGCAGGACGGCGACGACGCCCCGGGCCCCCGCGTCATCGGCCTCGTGGCCGACCCGGGCACCCCGTGGGCCCTCGTGCGCCGCATCGCCGGGGACGTCGAGGACCGGCTCGACGAACGCCTGCCGCAGCCCGGCGGCTGGCGGGTCGAGACACGGCAGGAGTCGCTGCCGGTCGGTGCGACCGGGGGCATGGTCCTGGAGGAGCCGGTCCGCTCACTCGCGGACGGGCAGGGATGGGACACGGTGGTCGCCGTCGTCGACCTGCCCCGGTTCGACGACCGGCGCGGCGTGGTGGCGGACGTCGTGCCGCAGCTGCGGGTCGGCGTCGTGTGCGTCCCGGCGCTGGGGGTCATCACCCCGGCCCGCCGGCTGCGGGAGACGGTGCTGCGGATCGTCGAGCACATCGACACCGCCCCCCACGTGGACCCGCCGGACGGGGAGCTGGACGTGCAGTCCTCCGACGAGTCCGGCGAGGTGGAGGAGGACGACGACCGGTCCCCGACGGACGAGCCCCCTGAGCCCGACACGGACGCACTGCGGGGCATCGCCCCCCTGGTCGACGTCGACGCGGACGTGACCACGACCACCCGGATGGGCGGCGGGTCCCGGCGCACGTCCACGGTGTACGTGAAGGGCTGGACGGGCACGCTGCGTCTGCTGGCCGGGATGGTGATGGCCAACCGGCCGCTGCTCATGCCGCGGGACATGACGTTCACGATCGCCTCGGCCAGCGCGGCCGGTGCCTACGGCGTGTTGTTCGGCTCCATCTGGGTGCTCTCCAGCGTGATGTCCCCGGGGCGGCTCGCGGCGGTCAGCGTGCTGTCCGTCGTGCTGCTGGTGGCGTGGCTGGTCACCACGAACGGTCTGTGGACGCATGGTGCGGCCCACCGGCACAGCTCGCGGCTGGACGACCTCTCCACCGTGCTCACCGTGGGCCTGGCCTGCACCGTCGTCTACGTGCTGCTCTTCGTGACGCTGCTGCTGGTCGCGCTCATGATCATCCCCGTGGAGTATCTGGGGGAAGATCTCGACCAGCCCAGCGGCGTGGGCGACTACGTCCGGCTCGTGTGGCTCGCGGCGTCGATGGGCACGATGGCCGGGGCCGTCGGCTCGAGCCTGGACGACTCCGACCGCATCCGGAACGCCACGTACTCCCTGCGGGAACGGCATCGGCGCTCGGAGCGGCACGGGGGCGACGGGGCCGCGGAACGCCCGAGGGAGGGGGAGGCCGTGCCTCGGGAATGAACGCGACCCCGCCCGACGTTGAATGTAATGAGTCAAGAAGAGTGCCTCGCGGGATCAGGCCCGCGGCCCGGTGCCTTCAGGAAAAGTCCAGGAGCAGGCGATAGACATGATGCGACATCCCGTCCATTCCCACGGAATCACGCGCTGGGTCGATGACCAGCCCCGTCCCCGCGCGGCCGCCCCCGACATCAAGGAGCGCAGCATGCCCCTCCTCCGCCACGAGATCGGCGACGTCCTGCGCGACGTCCGGCAGCTCCAGGGCCGCACCCTGCGCGAGGTCTCGCACGATGCCCGTGTCTCGCTCGGCTACCTGTCGGAGGTGGAGCGCGGCCAGAAGGAGGCCTCCTCCGAGCTGCTGGCCTCGATCTGCCAGGCGCTGGACATCCCGCTGTCCTACCTGCTGCGGGAGGTCTCGGACCGGCTCGTGGAGCAGGAGGGCATGGTCGTCCCGGACACCCTGCCGGACGACCTCACGGACCCCAGCCTGGGCTCGCTGGCCGGCCGCTGACCCCGCCACACCCACGGCGCGGGCGCCCCGTCTCGGGGCGCCCGCGCCGTCTGCGTCCCCGTCCCTGACCCCGCGACCGACCACAGAGAGGACCGCCCGTGCGCGAGAGCGAGTTCCGCCGGCTGATGGACGAGGAGTTCGGCCCCGCCCGGGCCGGCCTCGTGGCCGACTCCCTGCACCTGCCCGGCCTGGACACCACCGCGACGGCGGCGCTCGCCGCCGGCGTGGACCCGCGGCGGGTCTGGCTGGCGGTCTGCGACCTGCATGAGATCCCGCAGGAGCGGCGTCTCGGTCGGGACGTGCCGCCGAAACGCTGACGCCGCGACGCGCTGGCGGGGCACTGCCCCTGTTCGAACACGTGTTCGAAGAATGCGGTAGAGTCCTGCACAGCAGTGCGACGGGGTGATCTCGTGCACAGGCGGGGCCGGCCACGCTTATCGTGTCCGCCGCCCCCCGTAGATTCACGGACATGACCGAGGCGGGCGCTCCAGCGTCCGCGGCAGCACCACCAGAGCTAGGGGTGAAGGATGAGCAAGGTGACGGATCGCGAGAAGGCCCTCGAGGCCGCTCTCGCCCAGATCGACAAGCAGTTCGGCAAGGGTTCCGTCATGCGGCTGGGGGACCAGACCCAGGCACCCGTCGAGGTCATCCCCACGGGCTCGGTGGCCATGGACGTGGCCCTGGGCATCGGCGGCCTGCCGCGCGGCCGCGTGGTGGAGATCTACGGCCCGGAGTCCTCGGGCAAGACCACCCTGGCCCTGCACGCGGTGGCCAACGCGCAGCGCAACGGCGGCATCGCGGCCTTCATCGACGCGGAGCACGCCCTGGACCCGGTCTACGCCCGCCAGCTCGGGGTGGACACGGACGCCCTGCTGGTCAGCCAGCCGGACACCGGCGAGCAGGCCCTGGAGATCATGGACATGCTCGTCTCCTCGGGCACCCTGGACATCGTCGTCATCGACTCCGTGGCCGCGCTGACCCCGCGCGCCGAGATCGAGGGCGAGATGGGCGACTCCCACGTCGGCCTGCAGGCCCGCCTCATGTCCCAGGCGCTGCGCAAGGTGACCGGCCGCCTGCACCAGACCAAGACCACGGCCATCTTCATCAACCAGCTGCGCGAGAAGATCGGCGTGTTCTTCGGCTCCCCGGAGACCACCACGGGCGGCAAGGCGCTCAAGTTCTATGCGTCCGTGCGCATCGACGTCCGCCGCATCGAGACCCTCAAGGAGGCCGGCAACCCCGTCGGCAACCGCACCCGCGTGAAGATCGTCAAGAACAAGATGGCCCCGCCCTTCAAGCAGGCCGAGTTCGACATCCTCTACGGGGTCGGCATCTCCCGCGAGGGCGGCCTGATCGACATGGGTGTCGAGGAGGGCATCGTCAAGAAGTCCGGCGCGTGGTTCACCTATGACGGGGACCAGCTCGGGCAGGGCAAGGAGAACGCCCGTCGCTTCCTCAAGGACAACCCGGACCTCGCCAACGAGATCGAGGAGCGCATCCTCACGAAGCTCGGCATCGGCGTGGCCCCGGAGGCCGAGGACGACGAGGCCCCGGCCCTGACCGCGGTTCCGGGGGACACCGCGGCCGGATGACCCGATCGCGCCGGAACGTCGGAGGCGGGGCCGCCCACCGGTCGGAGACGACCGGCCGGAGCGGCTCCGCTCCCGGTGCGTCCGCGTTCGACGACGCCCGGGACTCGGACGTGGGCCGGATGTGGCTCGATCTGGCCGGCGCACCGGAGCCGACGTCGTCCGACGCGGACGCCACGGAGGCCGCGCGGAACGCCGTGCCCGCGCACGATGCCGGGACCCCCGCGGGGGACGTCCCGGATCCCGCCCCCGGCGTGGCACCGGATCTCGGGGCCCTGCTGACTCGCGCGAGCGACCTGCCCAGCCCCGCGCCCGGCGCCGGGCCCCGGACGCTGCCCTGGTCCGGGCGCGAGGACACCCGGGCGGACATCGAGCGCCGGGGCCGGAAGCGGGCCACCACGCCCCCGCGGCGTGGCCGTCCTCGCGACGAGGGACGCCCGGCCGTGGATCCCCGCCCCGCCGTCGAGACCGACCGCCCCCGACGTCGCCCCGGCCCGGCGCCCCTGCCCACCGCACCGCGTGAGCGCGAGGAGGCCGCACGCGAGGTCGTCCTGCGCCAGCTCGCCCTGGGCCCCCGCTCCCGCGGCCAGCTCGAACGCAAGCTCGCCGAGCGCCAGGCCGAGCCCGAGCTGATCGAGCGCGTCCTCGACCGCTTCGAGGAGGTGCGCCTCGTGGACGACGCCGCCTTCGCCGAGGTCTGGGTCCGCAGCCGTCACCGAAGCAAGGGCCTGGCGCGCCGTGCCCTCGGGCACGAGCTCCAGCAGAAGGGCGTGGACCGGGAGATCGCCGCCGAGGCGCTCGAGGCCATCGACGGCGAGGACGAACGGGCCGCCGCCCTCGACCTCGTGCGCCGACGGCTGCGGGGCCGCACCGTCCCCGGCGGTGCCTCGCCGGAGGCCCGGGCCGAGCGGGACAAGGTGACCCGCCGCCTCGTCGGCATGCTGGGACGCAAGGGCTACGGCGGCGGCCTCGCGTTCGCCGTCGTGAAGGAGGTCCTCGCCGAGCACGAGGAGTGAGCGGACCCGGGCCGCGCCCGGAGTTCCTAGAATGGTGCGGTGACTCTGACGGACCCCACCCCCCGCACCACCCCGCTCGCGCAGGACGGCGCCGCCGCGCGCCCGCACGAGGGCCTGACCTATGAGGTCCGCACCTTCGGCTGCCAGATGAACGTGCACGACTCCGAGCGCATCTCCGGCCTGCTCGAGTCCACCGGCTACGCCCCGGTCGCCGAGGACGCCCAGGCCGACCTCGTGGTCTTCAACACGTGCGCGGTCCGCGAGAACGCGGACAACCGCCTGTACGGCAACCTCGGCAACCTGCGTGCGGTGAAGGACGCGCACCCGGGCATGCAGATCGCCGTCGGCGGGTGCCTCGCCCAGAAGGACCAGGCCGCCATCCAGCGCAGGGCCCCGTGGGTGGACGTCGTCTTCGGAACCCACAACATCGGCTCCCTGCCCGTGCTGCTGGAGCGCTCGCGCCACAACGCCGAGGCCGAGATCGAGATCCTCGAGTCGCTCGAGGTGTTCCCCTCCACCCTGCCCACCAAGCGCGACTCCACCCACTCCGGCTGGGTGTCCATCTCCGTGGGCTGCAACAACACGTGCACGTTCTGCATCGTCCCGTCGCTGCGCGGCAAGGAGAAGGACCGCCGCCCCGGGGAGATCCTCGCCGAGGTGCAGGCGCTCGTCGACGCCGGCGCCGTCGAGGTCACGCTGCTGGGCCAGAACGTGAACACCTACGGCGTCGAGTTCGGCGACCGCGGCGCGTTCGCCAAGCTGCTGCGCGCGTGCGGGGAGATCGAGGGCCTCGAACGCGTCCGCTTCACCAGCCCCCACCCGGCCGCGTTCACGGACGACGTCATCGACGCGATGGCCGAGACCCCCAACGTCATGCCGCAGCTGCACATGCCCCTGCAGTCGGGCTCGGACAAGGTGCTCAAGGACATGCGCCGCTCCTACCGGTCCGCGAAGTTCCTGCGGATCCTGGAGAAGGTGCGCGAGCGCATCCCGCACGCCGCCATCACCACGGACATCATCGTCGGCTTCCCCGGGGAGACCGAGGAGGACTTCGCCGAGACGATGCGGGTGGTCGAGGCCTCCCGCTTCTCTTCCGCGTTCACCTTCCAGTACTCCATCCGCCCGGGGACCCCGGCCGGGGAGATGGACCACCAGGTGCCCAAGGCCGTCGTCCAGGAGCGCTTCGAGCGCCTCGTGGCCCTGCAGGACCGGATCTCGGCCGAGGAGATGGCCACGCTCGTCGGCACCCGCCAGGAGCTGCTCGTCACCGCCGACTCCGGCTCCAAGGCCGCGGAGCGCGGCCGCCTGTCCGGGCGCGCACCCGACAACCGGCTCGTGCACTTCTCCGTGCCCGCCGGCGCCGAGACCCCCCGCCCCGGCGACTTCGTCACCGTGACGGTCACCGAGGCCCACCCGTTCTTCGCCGTCGCCGACCCGACCGCACAGGACTACGTCCTGCGCCGCTCCCGGGCCGGCGACGCGTGGGACCGCGCCCAGGCCGAGTCGTGCGGCGCGCCCGCCCCCGGCACGGCGGGCGGCTCCGGGGCCACGAGCCTCGGCATGCCGACCCTGCGCCCGCGGTCCTGATGTCCGCCGCCGCGGCCCGGCCGCCCGTCGTCGCCGTCGTCGGGGCGACGGCGACGGGCAAGTCCGCCCTCGCCGTCGCCCTGGCGCACGCGCTGGACGGCGAGGTGGTCAACGGGGACGCCCTGCAGTTCTACCGGGGGATGGACGTGGGCACGGCGAAGGTCACCCAGGCTGAACGCGAGGGCGTCCCGCACCATCAGCTGGACGTGCTCGACGTCGGCCAGGAGGCCTCGGTGGCGGCCTTCCAGTCCGCGGCCCGCGACCTGTTCGACCAGATCCGCGCGCGGGGTCGGACCCCGATCCTCGTGGGTGGCTCCGGGCTGTACGTGCGGGCGGCGCTGGACGTGCTCGAGTTCCCGCCCACGGACCCGGCGCTGCGGGCCGAGCTGGAGGCGCGCGCGCAGCGGGAGGGCCTGGCCGGGCTGAGGGCCGAGCTGGCCGCCCTGGACCCGGTCTCGGCGGAGCGGCTGCAGGACGCCCGCCGCATCGTGCGCGCGCTGGAGGTGTGCCGGCTGACGGGCCGCCCGTTCTCCGCGTTCATGCCGGAGCGCACGTACGCCCCGGAGGTCGCCCCCGTGGTGCAGCTCGGCCTGCGCCTGGACCGGGCCGAGCTGCACCGGCGGATCGCGGCCCGGGTGGAGCGCATGCTGGCCGAGGGCCTGCTGGACGAGGTCCGCCGCCTTGACGTCCCCGGGCCGGACGGGCTGCGGCAGGGACCGACCGCGTCCCGCGCGATCGGCTACGCCCAGATGCTCGCCGTCTTCGACGGCGAGCTCACCGAGGCGGAGGCGGCCGAGCAGACCGTCGTGGCCACGCGCCGGTTCGCCCGACGCCAGGAGACCTGGTTCCGGGCCGACCCGCGCGTCGTCTGGCTCGACGCGCAGGGCGAGGACGTCGTGGCGGAGGCGCTCGCCGTCGTCGCCGGGGGCGCCACCTAGACTGGGCCCATGACCGAGCAGCCCGCGGCGCCCGCCGCCCAGGACCCCCTCCACGCGAGCGCGCCGCGCGTGCCGTTCACGAAGGGCCATGGCACGGGCAACGACTTCGTGCTGATCGCCGACCCGGACGGCAACACGCAGCTCGACGCCCAGCGCGTCGCACGGCTGGCTGACCGGCACCGGGGGATCGGCGCCGACGGCGTCATCCGCGCCGTGCGGTCCGCGCGCCTGCCGGAGGGTGCGGCGCTGCTCGCCGAGCACCCCGAGGCCGAGTGGTTCATGGACTACCGCAACGGCGACGGCTCGATCGCCGAGATGTGCGGCAACGGGGTGCGCGTCTTCGTGCACTTCCTGGTCGAGAAGGGCCTCGTGGACCTGGCCCCCGGCCGGTCGATCACCATCGGCACGCGCGCCGGTGTGAAGGCCGTGACCCGGCTCGAGCACGGCTACGCGATCGACATGGGCCCCTGGTCCTACCTCGACCCCGAGCTGGCGGAGGAGGCGGCGTCGGACTCGATGGTCCTCGCCCACGGCCTCACCGATCCGCGTCCGGCGCTGAGCGTGTCGCTGGGCAACCCCCACACCGTGGTCCCGCTGGCCTCCTTCGCCGACCTGCAGGGTCTGGACCTGGGCCGCGCCCCCGAGGTGGACCCGGCTCCGCCGCACGGCACGAACGTCGAGTTCGTGGCCGCGCACGAGCCGCTCGTGCGCGAGGGCGTCGGCCGCGTGCGGATGCGCGTGCACGAGCGCGGGGTGGGCGAGACCCAGTCCTGCGGGACGGGCGCGTGCGCGGCGGCTGTGGCGATGCGCGCGTGGTCGGGCGACCAGGGCTCGGACTCGTGGCTCGTCGAGGTGCCCGGTGGCGTGCTGGCCGTGGATGTCGTGCCGGGTCCGGAGGGGGCCGAGCACGTGGTCCTCTCGGGGCCGGCCGAGCTGGTCTTCGACGGCGAACTCACCGCCTGACCGCTGTCGTTCGGGAAACGGCGGGCCACGAACCGCTGTCGTTCGGGAAACGGCGCCTCAGCGCGCCCGCGCCACCCGCAGGATCCGGAAGCCCTTGACGCTGTCCGCCCGCTCCGCGGTGAACCGGCTGGGCGCGCGCTCCTCGAGCATCCGGCCGATCCACGGCAGCAGCGAGTCCGCGCCGAGGTTCTTCTGCACCACCAGCCAGGCTTCGCCGCCGGGGGCCAGTCGTGGCAGCCACCGCTCCAGCAGGGCGTGCAGCGCCGGCTTGCCGATCCGGATGGGCGGGTTGGACCAGATGAGGTCGAACTCCGCGCCCTCGGGGACGTCCTCCGGCCGCAGTGCCACGACATTGCCGAGGCCCAGCGCCGCGGCGTTGTCGCGGGTCAGCTGCAGGGAGCGGTCGTTGACCTCGACGGCGGTCACCTCCGCCTCGGGCGACCGCAGCGCCAGCGTGAGGGCGACCGGCCCCCAGCCCGCGCCGACGTCGAGGAACCGGCCCCTCGCCGGCGGCGCGGGCACGGCCGAGAACAGGGCCGCGGTGCCCTTGTCCAGACCGTCCGGGGAGAAGATCCCGTTGGCCGTCTGGACCTCGACGTCGCGGCCGGCCAGGCGGGTCCGCAGGGTGCGGCGCCGCTCGGGCGCGGAGGGGTCGGCGTCGAAGTAGTGGGATGCGGAGCTCACGGCGACCATGGTAGCCAGCAGGTCGTCGCGGCCCTCAGCCCGACGCCGGCCCGGCCAGGTCCGCGAGGATCGCGCGCGCTGCGTCGCGCCCGGCGCGGTTGGCCCCGACCGTGGACTGGGAGGGGCCGTAGCCGAGGAGGAACAGGCGCGGCTCGTCCAGGGCGCGCGCGCCCGCCACGCGGATGCCGCCGGCGGGCGTGCGCAGCCGCAGGGGAGCGAGGTGCCGGATCGCCGGCCGGAAGCCGGTGGCCCAGAGGATCACGTCCGCCGGTTCGAACGAGCCGTCGGGCATCCGCACCCCGTCCGGCTCGACGGCCGTGAACATGGGGTGGCGCACCAGCACGCCTCGTGTCTCGGCCTCGCGCACCCAGGACGAGCGGTGCATCCCGGTCGCCTCGACCACGGAGCCCGGCGGCAGGCCCGCACGGATCCGTTCGTCCACCCCGCGCACCGACTCGGCCAGGGCGCCGGGCGCGGCCGAGTCCTGCCACTGCGGCTCGCGGCGGGTCACCCACAGGGTGTCCGCGACCGTGGAGGTCTCGGCCAGCAGCTGCGTCGCCGAGACGCCCATGCCCACGATCCCCACCCGCTGCCCGGCGAACTCGTCCTTGGACACGTAGTCATGGGTGTGCAGCTGCCGGCCGCGGAACGAGCGCATCCCGGGCACCGAGGGCCACCGCGGGGACGTCCAGGTGCCGGTCGCGTTGACCACGAAGTCCGCCCGCCACGTGCCCGGCGCCCCGTCCGTGCGGACGAAGAACCCGCGCGCACGTCCCGGCTCGCCGATCCGCTCGACGCGCCTCACGCGCACGGGCCGCCGGATCGGCAGGGCGAACCGTGCCTCGTAGTCCGCGAAGTAGGCCGGCAGCAGGGCGTTGGCGCGCGCGGCCGGGTCGGCCGGCGGCACCGGGTCGCCGGGCAGCTCGTGGATGTGGTTGACGGTGGCCATCGTGAGCGAGTCCCAGCGGTGCTGCCAGGCCCCGCCCGGGGCGGTCTCCGCGTCGAGCACCACGAACGTGCCGGGGGCGTCCTCGGGGACGCCGGCGGCGCCGTCGTCGTTCGGAGTCAGCCCCACGAAGCCGCGGCGGCGCAGGTGGTAGGCGGCGGACAGCCCCGCCTGGCCCGCGCCGATCACGACGACGGTCGCCCGGCCCGTCCGGCCGGGCTGCGGCGGGGCGGGGGGGGGGGACGCGGTCATGCCCGCAGGATACGTGCGCGTCGTCAGCGGACCGGGCGCCGGGGCCCCTGTCGCCCACACGCGCCGCCCGGTACACTCGACGCCCATGTGGATCTTCCTGCGCTGACGCCCCCGCGTCACTGCCCGCCCCCGCCCCCTCGCGCGCCCGCCTCGGATGAGGCCGTCGAGCGCGCCCCGGCACCTGATGGAGATCCCACCATGGACGATGTGGTCCGCCCCTGCACGCCCGCCGACGAGACTTCGTGGCTGCGGTGCCGCGTGCTCGCCTTCCTCCCGCGAACGGAGCCGCCGCGAGATCGTCGCAGCGCGGCGCCGACCCCTGCCCACACGGCCGTGCGCGTCACCCGTCACGTCCGCCCCCTGCGGACAGCCGCCTAACGCGTCCGCGCACCCCTTTACCCTGAGACCATCGGGCCACCCGACCGCGGCGGCCCAGAGGAGACCATGACTGAGAAGAACCAGCACACCCCCGGCCCCCAGGGCACCCACGGCTCCGAGGACGAGATCCAGGCCGTGATCGAGCGCATCCTGGCCGCCGATGACGCTCGCCGTGCCTCCGAGCGCGAGGCGACCGGGCGCGGCTCCGCGGTCAGCGTGGCCGCGGACGACGAGGGCGCCCCCGACGCCGGCACCCCGGACCGTTCCGGCGCGCTCGCGGGCCGCGCACTCGCCCTGAACGAGGGCGAGGACGGCCACACGGACGCCGACGGCGACCAGGACGAGCTCGCCGCGCGTCACTCGCTCAAGCGCGTGCAGGGCCTGTCCACCGAGCTCGAGGACATGACCGAGGTCGAGTACCGCCAGCTGCGCCTGGAGCGCGTGGTGCTGGCGGGCGTCTGGACCGAGGGCTCCGCGGAGGACGCGGAGAACTCCCTGAGGGAGCTCGCCGCGCTCGCCGAGACCGCGGGCTCGGAGGTGCTCGACGGCGTCATCCAGCGCCGTGCCACCCCGGACCCGGCCACGTTCCTCGGCAAGGGCAAGGCGCAGGAGCTCGCCGAGATCGTGGCGCTCTCCGGCGCGGACACCGTGGTGGTGGACTCCGAGCTCGCCCCGTCCCAGCGCCGTGCGCTGGAGGACGTGGTGCGGGTGAAGGTGATCGACCGGACCGCGCTGATCCTGGACATCTTCGCCCAGCACGCGAGCTCGCGTGAGGGCCGCGCCCAGGTCGAGCTCGCGCAGCTCGAGTACCTGCTGCCGCGCCTGCGCGGCTGGGGCGATTCCATGTCCCGGCAGGCCGGCGGCCGTGCCGCCGCCGGCGAGGGCATCGGCTCCCGCGGCCCCGGCGAGACCAAGATCGAGCTGGACCGCCGCCGCATCCGCACCCGCATGGCGAAGCTGCGCCGGGACATCGCCGGGATGAAGCCGGCACGCGAGGCCAAGCGCGCCAACCGTCGTCGCAACCGGGTGCCGTCCGTGGCGATCGCCGGCTACACCAACGCCGGCAAGTCGTCCCTGCTCAACCGCCTCACCCACGCCGGGGTGCTCGTGGAGAACGCCCTGTTCGCCACCCTGGACCCCACCGTGCGCAAGGCCATGACGCCGGACGGCATCGGCTACACCCTCTCGGACACGGTCGGCTTCGTGCGGAACCTGCCCACGCAGCTGGTCGAGGCGTTCCGCTCCACCCTCGAGGAGGTCGCGGACGCGGACGTCATCCTGCACGTCGTGGACGGCTCGCACCCGGACCCCGAGGGCCAGATCGCCGCGGTGCGCTCCGTGTTCGCGGAGGTGGACGCGCACCGGATCCCCGAGATCATCGTGCTGAACAAGGCGGACGCGGCGGACCCGGCCGTCGTCGCCCGGATCCGGTCCAAGGAGCCCCACGCCGTGGTGGTCTCCGCGCGCACCGGCGAGGGCATCGACGAGCTCGAGCGCGCCATCGCGGCCACCATCCCGCGGCCTGACGTGCGGCTCGAACTGCTGATCCCGTTCACCCGGGGTGAGCTGGTCTCCCGCCTCCACTCGGCGGACGCGGAGATCCTGGCCGAGGGCTACGAGGAGGGCGGCACCCGCCTGTCCGTGCTGGTCCGTGAGGACATCGCGTTGGACTTCGCCGAGTTCGTCGTGGAGGCGGACGCGTTGTGAGCGGCGGGGCGGAGGAAGTCGGGGCGGGCGGCGCGCAGCCCCGCACGGAGCGCGAGCGCGAGGCGCTGCGCCTGCTGGACGCCGCGGTGCAGGCCACCGGCGGCCAGCATCGCGCGGGCCAGCGGGAGATGGTGCTGCAGGTGGCGCGCGCCCTCGAGTCGCGCCGCCACCTGCTCGTGCAGGCCGGCACCGGCACCGGCAAGTCCCTCGCCTACCTCATCCCCGCGATCCAGCACGCGATGACGCAGGAGGACCCCGTCGTCGTCGCCACGGCCACGCTCGCGCTGCAGGCCCAGATCATGAAGCGGGACGCCCCTCGGCTGGTCGAGGCGCTCAAGGACGAGCTGCCTCGCGAGCCCGTCGTCGCCCTGGTCAAGGGCCGCTCCAACTACCTGTGCCGGCACAAGGTGGACGGCGGCTACCCCGGGGACGAGGGCGAGGAGGCCCTCTTCACGGTCGCCGACGACGGCGGGGTGATCGGCTCCGCCACGGACGGCGCCGCCGGGCCCTCCTCCCTGTTGGGCAAGGAGGTGATGTACCTGCGGGCGTGGGCGGACCAGACCGAGACCGGGGACCGCGACGACCTCGAGGTCCCCGTCACCGACCGCGCGTGGCGGCAGGTCTCCGTCTCCGCGGTCGACTGCCTCGGCGCGTCCCGCTGCCCCCAGGCCGAGGAGTGCTTCTCCGAGCGGGCCCGCGCGGACGCGGCGGACGCGGACGTCGTGGTCACCAACCACGCGATGCTCGCCATCAGCGCCTTCGAGGGGCTCGCGGTGCTGCCGGCGTACTCGGCCGTCGTCGTGGACGAGGCCCACGAGCTGCAGGACCGGGTGACCGGTGCGGTCACCGGGCAGCTGTCCGGGTCGATCGTGCACGGCGCCGCCACCTCGCTGCGCCGTCACACCACCGTGGCCGTGGAGGACCTGATCGAAGCCGGGGCGGCCCTGGACCGCGCGTTCACGGACACCCCGTCCGGCCTGATCGCCGCCGGCCCGGACGAGGTGCAGGAGCAGGCCCTCACCGGCGTCCTCACGGCCGCGCGCCAGTGCCTGTCCGACCTCGGCCAGGACAAGGACAAGGAGGCCGACGCCGACGGCGGACGGCAGATGGCGCGCTCGCGGATCCTCGAGGTCCTCGAGGTGGTGGAGCGCATGCTCGCCGCCAGGCCCGAGGCCGACTTCCCCGAGGTGCTGTGGGCCACCCGCCCCGGCCACTTCGAGCCCGGCGTGGGCTGGCAGCCGGGGGACGAGACCGACCCGCCCCAGCTCTACGTGGCCCCGCTCTCGGTGGCCGGCAAGCTGCGGGAGGGCCTGTTCGGCAAGGCGACGACGGTGCTCACCTCCGCCACGCTCACCGTGGGCTCGGGGGAGCGCCGGTTCGACTCGGTGGCCGGCGACGTGGGCCTGGCCGGTCCGGACGCCCCGAAGTTCGAGGCCCTCGACGTCGGCAGCCCCTTCGACTACCCGCGTCAGGGGGTGCTCTACGTGGCCCGGCACCTGCCCCGGCCCGGCAGGACGGCCTCGCCGGAGTCCCTGGATGAGCTCGAGGCGCTCCTGAGGGCGTCGCGGGGCGGGGCCCTCGGCCTGTTCTCCTCGCGCCGGGCGGCCGAGGACGCCGCCGCCGAGATGCGCCGTCGGCTCGGGCCGAAGACCACGATCCTGTGCCAGGGGGACGCGACCCTCTCCGCCCTCGTGCGCCAGTTCGCCGAGGAGCCGGACACGTCCCTGTTCGGCACCATGAGCCTGTGGCAGGGCGTGGACGTGCCGGGGAACTCGCTGCGGCTGGTGGTGATCGACCGCATCCCGTTCCCGCGGCCGGACGACCCGCTCTCCCAGGCCCGCACCCGGGACGTCGCCCGGCACGGCGGCAACGGGTTCATGCGGATCTCCGCCACGCACGCGGCCGTGCGCATGGCCCAGGGCGCCGGGCGCCTCGTGCGCTCCGTGACGGACCGCGGCGTGGTGGCCGTGCTGGACCCCCGCCTGGCCACCGAGCGGTACGGCGGCTACATCACGAGCGCCCTGCCGGACTTCTGGCGCACCACGGACGGCGACGTCGTCCGTGGGGTGCTGGCACGGCTCGCCTCGGGCGATTGAGCTCGCTCGGCCTCGGGCCGTCAGCCCGGCCCGGTCGGAGGGAGCGGGTCAGAGCGAACGCAGGACCGTGACGACCCGCCCCATCACGGTGGCGTGATCGCCGAGGATGGGCTCGTAGGCCGTGTTCTGGGGGAGGAGCCAGGTGTGCCCGTCGCGGCGGCGGAAGGTCTTCACGGTGGCCTCGTCGTCGAGCAGGGCCGCGACGATGTCGCCGTTCTCCGCCGTCTCCTGCCGGCGCACCACCACCCAGTCGCCGTCGCAGATCGCGGCGTCCACCATCGAGTCACCCGTGACACGCAGCATGAACAGCTCGCCCTCGCCCGTGAGGCGTCGCGGGATCGCCATGACGTCCTCGACATGCTGCTCGGCCAGGACGGGGCCGCCCGCCGCGATGCGGCCGACCCAGGGGACCGGCACGCTGTCCGCCTCGTCCGTGCCGGTGTGCCACGCGGGGATCGTGGAGACCTGCGACGACGGCGCAGCGGCGGGGGAGGCGGCCTCGCCCAGCGGGGTGCCGTCCACGTCGAGCAGCACCTCGAGGGCACGCGGGCGTCCGGGGTCGCGCCGGATGTAGCCGTGCCGCTCGAGACGGCCCAGCTGGTGCGTGACGGAGGAGAGCGAGGCCAGGCCCGCGGCGTCGCCGATCTCGCGCATGGAGGGCGGGTAGCCGTGGTCGGCGATCGCGTCCCGGATGGTCTGCACGATCCGCCGCTGGCGGTCGGTGAGCGGCGCGCGCGCCGCCGGCTGATCGTCGGTGGTGCTCATGGCTGCCGTCCGTTCTCCCGGGGTGATGGTGGCCGGACTCGTGTTCCGGCGTCCGGCTGCCGTCCGGACGCTTACCGTGTCCGCCCCCGCTGGTTGCCTGTGTCCTGGCGATCCCCGGGGGCGTTCCGGGGCGTCCGTGCATCGCTTCGAGCCTAGAGGAGAGCCGCCTCTCCTTCAAAGATATGTTCGATCTCGTCGTGGCGTGTCTCGAACACCTGTGCTAGAAAGGGATTCGAACGGATTCGAACAGATGTTCGATCGCCTGGAGGGCATCCGCCCCGGAGGAGGACACCATGACGCTCACCACCGCCCAGTTCGCCGGTTCGCCCGCGACGGCGCGGCCGCGTCCGGCCACCATCCGTCTGACCCGCCGCGGCCGCCTCGTGCTGCGGGGGATCCCCGTGATCGCCGCGGCCGTGGCCGCCACGCTGGCGGCCGCCTTCTTCCTGGGTGTGCTGCTGTCGCCCGCCGCGGTGTCCGCGGACACCGCGGGACCGGCCACCCAGTCCGTCACGGTCATGCCCGGGGACAGCCTGTGGACCATCGCCGCCACGGTGGCGCCGGAGGCGGACGTCTACGAGGTGATCGCCACGATCGACGAGCTCAACGGGCTCGAGGGCCGGGCCCCCGCGCCGGGCGAGGAGCTGTTCGTCCCGGCCATGCGGTGACGCACGGCGGGCCTCGCCCTCCACGGTTCCTAGACTGGCGGCCATGACCGACCTCAGCTCCCTGCCCCTGCGCGAGAACCTCCGCGGCCTGAGCCCCTACGGCGCCCCCCAGCTGGACGTGCCGTACATGCTCAACACCAACGAGAACACGCATCCGGTGCCGCAGGAGGTCGCCACCGCCATCGCCGAGCGGGTCGCGGCCGTCGCCGGGGGGCTGAACCGCTACCCGGACCGCGAGTTCACGGGGCTGCGACGTGCGCTCGCCGGCTACCTCGGCCACGGCCTCACGGCGGACCACGTGTGGGCCGGCAACGGCTCCAACGAGATCCTGCAGCAGATCCTCCAGGCCTTCGGCGGCCCCGGACGGACACTGCTGAGCTTCCTGCCCTCGTACTCCATGTACCCGCTGCTGGCCGGCGGCACGGACACCGTGTTCGTGGACGGCGGCCGCGCCGCGGACCACACCCTCAGCGCCGAGCACGCGGCGGCCATGGTGCGGGAGCACCGTCCGCACGTCGTCTTCCTGGCCTCCCCCAACAACCCGACGGGCACGGCCCTGGACCTGGCGACCATCGAGGCCGTGTACGCCGCGCAGGCGCAGAACGAGGCCGCCGGCGGGCCCGGCGCGATGGTCGTCGTGGACGAGGCCTACGCGGAGTTCGCCCTCGCCGGCACCCGCTCCGCCCTTACGCTCCTGCCCGGCCGCGAGCGGCTGATCGTCACGCGCACCATGTCCAAGGCGTTCGCCCTGGCCGGCGCGCGCCTGGGCTACCTGGCCGCGGACCCCGCCGTCGCCGACGCCCTGCGCCTGGTGCGCCTGCCGTACCACCTCTCCGCGGTCACGCAGGCCACGGCGGAGGCCGCCCTCGACCACGTGGACGCGCTGCTGCGCACCGTGGAGGACATCAAGGCCCAGCGCGACCGCATCGTCTCCACCCTGCGCGGCCTGGGACTGAGGCCCTCGGTGTCCGACTCGAACTTCGTCTTCTTCGGTCACCTCGAGGACGCGTCCGACGTGTGGCGCCGCCTGCTCGACCGCGGCGTCCTCGTGCGGGACGTCGGCATCCCGCACCACCTGCGCGTCACCGCCGGCACCGAGGCGGAGACGACGGCGTTCCTCACCGCTCTCGCGGAGGTCCTCGGCGAGACCGGGGACCGGTCCTGAGGCGTCACCGGAGTCTCGGCGTCCGCCCGGCTCCCTAGGATAGGGACAGCGCGCGCGGCGCCCCGGCCCGCCGGCACCGGCCGCGCGCACCCGCATCCCCCCGCACCCGTCCCGGACCGGTGCGGACCCAGCCCGAGGAGGACCCGTGGCAGCCGAGTTGATCTCCGGACGCCGTGCGCGCATGACGCGCACCACGAGCGAGTCGGACGTGTACGTCGAGATGGATCTGGACGGCACCGGCCGCGCTGAGATCTCCACCACCGTGCCGTTCTACGACCACATGCTCACCGCGCTGTCCCGGCACTCCCAGATCGACCTGACGGTCCGTGCCACCGGGGACACGCACATCGACGTGCACCACACGGTCGAGGACGTCGCCATCACCCTGGGCGAGGTGCTCAAGACCGCGCTCGGGGACAAGTCCGGCATCCGCCGCTTCGGCGAGGCGTCCGTGCCGCTGGACGAGGCGCTGGCGCGCGCCGTCGTCGACGTCTCCGGCCGGCCGTACCTCGTGCACGAGGGCGAGCCCGAGGGCCAGCAGTACCACCTCATCGGCGGGCACTTCACCGGTTCCATGACCCGCCATGTGTTCGAGTCGATCACGTACCACGCGGCGATCTGCCTCCACATGGACGTCGTGCGAGGCCGGGATCCGCACCACATCGTCGAGGCGCAGTTCAAGGCCTTCGCCCGCGCCCTGCGCGCCGCCGTCGAGGACGACCCCCGCATGACCGGCGTGCCCTCCACCAAGGGCGCCCTCTGATGGCCCGCCCCACCACCGTCCCCGGCGTGCGGCCGCGCGTCGCCGTCCTGGACTACGGCTCGGGCAACGTGCACTCGGCCCTGCGTGCCGTGGAGCGGGCCGGCGCGGAGGTCGAGCTCACGCGCGATCCGCAGGCCGTGCAGGAGGCCGACGGGCTGCTCGTGCCCGGCGTCGGGGCGTACGCGTCCGTGATGCGGGCACTGACCGAGGTCGGCGGCACCCGCTGGATCGGCCGCCGCGTGGCCGGGGGCCGACCCGTCCTCGGCATCTGCGTGGGCCACCAGATCCTCTTCGACGCCGGCGTCGAGCACGGCGAGCGCACCGCAGGCATGGGGGAGTGGCCGGGTGTCGTCGCCGAGCTACCCGCCGAGGTCCTGCCCCACATGGGCTGGAACACCGTCCGGCCGCCCGAGGGCAGCGCCCTCTTCGCGGGCATCGAGGACGAGCGGTTCTACTTCGTCCACTCCTACGGCGTGCTCGAATGGGAGTTCGACCAGACGATCTCCGCCATGCGTCCGCCCCAGGTCACCTGGGCGCACCACGGCGCGGACTTCATCGCCGCCGTGGAGAACGGCCCCCTGTCGGCCACGCAGTTCCACCCCGAGAAGTCCGGGGACGCCGGGCTGCAGCTGCTGCGCAACTGGCTGGAGACCCTCTGATGCCCTACTGGTCCGTCCTCTACCTCGCCCTCGGCGGGCTGCTGCTCGGCGCCGCCTGGTCCATGCGCACGCAGAAGGCGCCGCTGTGGGCCATCGTGATCGTCCTCGTGCTGGCCGGCATGGCCATCGCCGCCTCCTTCCTGACCGTCGGCGCCTGACCGCGCCGGCCGCCCCACCCGAGAGGAACCCCATGACCCCGAACGCCCCCGCCCTCGAGCTGCTGCCCGCCGTCGACGTCCAGGACGGCCAGGCCGTCCGCCTCGTCCAGGGCGAGGCCGGCAGCGCCACCTCGTACGGCGACCCGGTCACCGCCGCCCTGGACTGGCAGCGCGCCGGCGCGGAGTGGATCCACCTCGTGGACCTGGACGCGGCCTTCGGTCGCGGTGACAACCGCGAGGTCATGCGCCGTGTGGTGGAGGAGATCGGCGTGAAGATCGAGCTGTCCGGCGGCATCCGCGACGACGCCTCGCTCGAGAACGCCCTCGAGATGGGTGCGGCGCGCGTGAACCTGGGCACCGCCGCCCTCGAGGACCCGGACTGGACCGCGCGCGTCATCGAGCGCTTCGCCGACCGGGTGGCCGTGGGCCTCGACGTGCGCGGCACCACGCTCGCCGCCCGCGGCTGGACCAAGGAGGGCGGCGACCTCTGGGAGGTGCTCGCCCGCCTCGAGGATGCCGGCTGCGCCCGCTACGTGGTCACCGACGTCACGAAGGACGGCACGCTCAAGGGGCCGAACACGGAGCTGCTCGCCCAGGTCTGCGCGAAGACCGCGAAGCCGGTCGTCGCCTCGGGCGGCATCTCCTCCCTCGAGGACGTTGCCGCGCTCGCGGCCATGACCGGCCAGGGCGTCGAGGGCGCGATCATGGGCAAGGCGCTGTACGCCGGCCGCTTCAGCCTGGAGCAGGCGCTGGCCGTCGCCGGCGGCGCCACGGTGGAGCAGGCGCGCTCCGAGCAGCCCGGCCCGGTCGCCCCGTGACGGGCTCGCACGACGACGGCGGCCTGGCCCGCGACGACGGGCTCGGTCCGATCGACGAGACGGTCGCGGTGCCGCATCCGGCGGCCCGGGAGCTGCCGGGGCACATCCGGGCCGCACTCGACCGCATGCGGGAGAAGACCGCGGGCGAGAACACCGCGGACACCGCGGGCGTCCCGTGGCAGGGCCGTGACCTCTCCGGCCCCGGCGTGGACGGCTCCGCGAACCCGTTGCACGTGTTCGACGAGGACGACGGCACCAGCCCGGCCGAGTGGACCGCCGTCATGTCGGCCCTGACGGACGGCTCCGCCGGTGAGCGGGAGGTGACGGAGGTGCTCGCGCGCATCCGCGTGTTCGCCGCCGTCGTGCCCACCCTTGCCGTGGACGAGGACGACGTCCACGACCACGCCGACCACACCGGTCACGAGCACGACGTCGCGGCGCACGGGGACAAGGCCGCGGACGTGGCCCTCGTGACCATGCGCGCGCCGGACGGCCGGCAGGCGCTGCCGGTGTTCACGAACGTGCCCGCGCTGACGGCATGGAACCCGGTCGCCCGACCCGTGGCCGTGTGGCTGCCGCGTGCCTGCCTGTCCGCCGTGGACGAGGGCTGTGAGCTCGTCGTCATCGACGCCGGCGCCGAGCACACGTACGTGGTGCGACGCCCGGCCGTGTGGTCGCTCGCCCAGCAGAGGGAGTGGACCCCCGCCTATCGGGACCAGGAGATCGCGGACGAGATCGCCGAGGTCGCCGACCTGGTCCCGAACCTGTTGAACCTGGGCCTCGCACCCGGGTCGGGGGTGGCCACGCACACGGGTTCCGGCGCGGTGATGAACGGAGGCGGGGCCGGGCCCGAGCTGCAGATCGTCGCGATGCCCACCCGGGACGCCGACGCGGCCGGGGTGCGCCTGATGACGGCCACGCTCAAGACCCTCCTGGCAGACCTGCCGCTGCTGGCCGAGCGGGCCGACTCCGTGGAGATCACGGTCCGCCGACCCTGATCGGTCGCCCGGCCTGTCCGGTACCGTTGAGGGGGAGGGGAGGGCCCGTGGTGGCCCCACCCCATCCTGGAGGCCGTGCGCCGCGCGCCGGCCCCATGCCTCCCATCCTCCGAGGAGTACCCATGAGAACCAGAACCTTGACCGGCGTCGCCACCGCGGCGCTGGGCGCGGTGGTGGTGGCCGGTGCCGGCCCCGCCCTCGCGCAGACCACGCTCACCCAGGGCTCGGCGATCACCGCGCCGGCCGGGGCGTGCAGTCTGACCATCGTCGACGACGCCACCGCCTACACCGCGGCCCACTGTGGTGCGGGCCAGTGGCAGATCGGCTCGACCGTCCGCGA
Source organism: Micrococcus sp. Mcc89 (assembly GCF_024519795.1). Classification (NCBI taxonomy): domain Bacteria; kingdom Bacillati; phylum Actinomycetota; class Actinomycetes; order Micrococcales; family Micrococcaceae; genus Micrococcus; species Micrococcus sp. Mcc89. The sequence goes on from NZ_JALJRI010000030.1 coordinate 41,918, forward strand.
CGCTGACGGCACCGCGATCGGCACCGTCTCGGCACTGCCCGGCGATTCGGGCGTGGACGCGGTCCGCGTGGCCCTGGCCGACGACGTCGACGTCGTGGGCGACTGGTCCACGCGGCCGGCCTCGTCCATCGGTGTGGGCGAGACCGTCTACACCCACGGCTCGTCCGTGCCGCTGGGCGCGCCGAACACCGTGTCCCACACGCAGACCTTCGAGGCCGCCACGGTCTGCGACGACGCGTACGCGGATCAGGTTGCCCTCGACACCGCCTCGACCTACGCCGGCGACTCGGGCGGGGCCGTCTATGACGCCCAGCAGCGGGTGGTCGGGGTCATCTCGGGCATCGCCCCGGTGACCTTCGACGCCGAGGGCAACGTGGTGGGCTGCGACGCCCAGGCGATGTCCTCGATCATGGTCCCGGTCGAGTCCCTCGACGCGCTGGACGCCTCCGCGGCGCCCGCCGCCGAGACCGCCGCGGCCGCGGAGACCGCCGCGGCCGCGGAGACCGCTCCGGCCGCCGAGACCGCCCCGGCGATCGCCGACGTCGCGGGCCCCGTGGCCGACGAGGACCTGCCCACCGGCGGCGAGCCCGCCGTGGACGAGTCCGAGCTGACGGAGTTCACGCCGGCCGAGGAGGAGGCCATCGCGGCCGAGCTCAAGGCCCGCGACGAGGCTGCCGCGGAGGAGGAGGCCGCCGAGGCGGCCCCCGCTGCTGAGACCCCGGCCGCCGAGGCCGCCGCGCCGGGCGTGACCGACGTCGTGGCCGCGCCCGCCGAGGGTGTCGCCTACGGCACCCAGGTGGTCGCGCAGACCGAACAGGGCGGCTTCGCCTCCGTCACCGTCACGGCCTATGACGCGGACGGCACCGTCCTGGGCCAGGACGGCCTGGACCTCACCGGCGAGTACCGCGCCTGGCTGCCCGTGCCGGCCGAGGTGCCCGCGGGCGGCTCCGTGGTGGTGACCGTGGTCGACGCGGCCGGCGCCGCCACGGACGCCACCGTGACCCTGGGCGGTCAGCTGGTCGGCTGATCGATTCCGCCCCCAACGGCACGACGAGGCCCGGTGATCCCGCACGGATCACCGGGCCTCGTCACGTCCCGGGGCGGCCCCGGCCAGGTGGGGACGCGGTCAGCACAGCCCCTCGAGCCGCCGCCCCAGGCGGGAGAAGATCCGGGTGAGGGACTCCGCCTCGCCCGGCGCGAGGTCGCCGAGGAAGAGCTCGTCCACCTGCTGGGCGTGCTCGATCGCGGCGCGTCGGAAGGCGGACCGGCCCTCGTCGGTGAGGACGGCCTCGAAGCCCCGCCGGTCACAGGCCACCGGGCGGCGGTCGATCAGGCCGCGGGCCACGAGCGTCTTCACCTGGTAGGTGATGCGCGACGGGGAGAAGACCATCCGGGACGCCAGCTCTCCCAGCCGGAGCCGGCCCTCGGGGGACTCGTAGAGGAGCAGCAGCAGGTTGTAGTCGGCCAGCGACATGCCGCAGTCCTGTTTCAGGCGGCGCTCCAGCACCTCCGTGAGCATCTGGGTGGCTTCGAAGTAGGCGCGCCAGGCGCGCTTGGGCGGGTCCACCGGGCGGTGCGCCTCCGATGCGGAGCCGAACCAGCCGCCGTCGGGCTCCGCCGGCGCCGCGTCCTGCGGGGCGGGCTCAGGGGCCGGGGTTGAGGAGCTGCTCAAAGGGGGTCACCTCCAGGTCGAGGTCCGCGGGCGCGGCGGCGCGTGCCCGCGGGGGGCGGCTCAGGGTGATCTCGGCCAGGTCGCGTCCGGCGGCCCGGATGCGGGACTGCAGCGGGTCGGTCCGCATCGAGGCCTGCACGCCGGCCGCCTCGCCCCAGTCGTCCGAGGCCGCGAAGACGGCGGTCGGCACGATGCGGGCCTTGAGGTAGGCGAACAGCGGCCGCATGGCGGTGTCGATCATGAGCGAGTGGCGGGCGGTGCCGCCGGTGGCGCCGAGGAGCACGGGCACGCCGACGACGGACGTCGGCTCCGCGAGGTCCCAGAAGGACTTGAACAGGCCCGAGTAGGAGGCCTTGTACGTGGGCGAGACCGCGATGACGGCGTCGGCCTGGGCGACCTCGTCCAGGGCGGCGCGCAGGGCCGGGGAGATGGCGAAGGTCACCAGGGCCTGCGCGATGTCCACGGCGAGCTCCCGCAGCGTGATCAGGTGGATCTGCGGGACCACGCCGTGCTCGGAGAGCGCCGCCGAGGCGGACTCCGCCATGCGTTCGGCGAGCATGCGGGTCTGGGACGGGTCCCCGGACCCGCCGGAGACCACGGCGAGGTGCCGGGCCTGCGGCGTGAACGGGGCGGAGGCATCGGGGGCGCCGGGGGTGGTCACTGCGCGGCACCGCCCTTCGCGGCATCGGCGGTGGCGCGCTGCTCGGCGGCCGCCGCGCGGTCGAGCTGGGCCTGCGATCCCTCCTTGCCGCCGGGCACGGGAGCCTCGCCGCGGCGGGCGCGTGCCACGAGGAACTCGTGGGTCGGGGCCGCCGGGACGTCGTCCGGCTTCAGAGCGTCGAACTCCTTGCGCAGCACGGGCAGGACCTCCTCGCCGAAGAGGTCGATCTGCCGCAGGACGGTGTCCGTGGGCAGGCCGGCGTGGTCGATGAGGAACATCTGACGCTGGTAGTCGCCCACCCAGTCGCGGAACGTGAGCGTGCGCTCGATGACCTGCTGCGGCGAGCCGACCGTCAGGGGCGTCATCCTCGAGAAGTCCTCGAGGGACGGGCCGTGGCCGTAGACCGGCGCGTTGTCGAAGTAGGGGCGGAACTCCGCCACGGCGTCCTGCGAGTTCTTCGCCATGTAGGCCTGGCCGCCCAGGGCCACGTACGCCTGATGGGCCTTGCCGTGGCCGTAGTCCTCGTAGCGCTGGCGGTACAGGCGCACCATCTGGATGACGTGCTCCTTGTTCCAGAAGATGTTGTTGTGGAAGTAGCCGTCGCCGTAGTAGGCGGCCTGCTCGGCGATCTCGGGGGAGCGGATGGAGCCGTGCCACACGAAGGGGGCGACGCCGTCCAGGGGCTGCGGGGTGAGGGTGAAGTCCTGCAGCGGGGTGCGGTGGTTGCCGCTCCAGTCCACGGTCTCCTCATGCCACAGGCGGTAGAGGAGGTTGTAGTTCTCCACGGCGAGTTGGATGCCCTGGCGGATGTCCTTGCCGAACCACGGGTACACGGGGCCGGTGTTGCCGCGGCCCATCGTCAGGTCCACGCGACCGTCGGCGAGGTGCTGCAGGTACGCGTAGTCCTCGGCCAGACGCACCGGGTCCATGGTGGTGATCAGGGTCGTCGCCGTGGAGAGCTGGAGGGTCTCGGTCTGCGCGGCCAGGTAGGCCAGCAGCGTGGGCGGGTTGCCCGGGGCCACGAAGGGCGGGTTGTGGTGCTGGCCGGTCGCGAACACCTCGAAGCCCGCCTGCTCGGCGTGGCGGGCGATCTTGACGGTGTCCTTGATCCGCTGATGCTCGGTGGGGGCGGTCCCGTTCGTCGGATCGGCGGTGATGTCGCCGATCGTGAAGACGCCGAACTGCATGGTGTGCTCCTCAGTGTGCCCGGGGGCGGGTCTCACGGTGCCGGCCGCGCCGTCGCCGTGTTCTTCAAAAATGAACTATACCGCACAACGAGCCGCCCCGTCCTGAATATTCCGCAGGGCCCGACACGGCAGACTGGTCCCATGAGCCCCGCCTTCGACGCCGGTCGCCTCGCCCACACGGACGTCCTCATCCTGCAGCAGGTGACGAGCTTCCTGTCCAACGACATCCAGGTGACGGACCCGGACGGGCGCACCGTCGTCTCGGTGGTCACTACGGGCGGGGGCCTGGGCCGAATGCTGATGGGGAACCGCAGCTTCGACGTGGTCGACGGTGACGACGGCCGCGTGCTCTTCCGCCTCGCCGACCCGGCCACGTTCGGCCGCGACCGCTTCGCGATCCTGGACGCCGACGGGCTGCCCTTCGCCAACCTCGTCCGCCAGATCGCGTTCCTGCGGACGTCCGTGAGCGTCGAGGTCGTGGACGGCACGTGCTTCGCGGTGACCGGCGACCTGTGGGACCACGACTACACCATGACCGTGGGGCAGCGGCCGATCGCCCGCGTGACCGCGCAATTCGGAGGTGTCATGAACGCCCTGGCCGGGCGCTCGCGGTACGAGATGCGCCTGGACCCCGGCATGCCGCCCGTGGTGCGCTGCGCCGTGCTCGGCACGGCCATCGCCCTCGACCTGATCCGGGCCAAGGACCGGCGCAGCAACGGCTGAGTCCGCCGAGCGCGCGGCCGTCTCGGCGGCGCCTCCGGGGCGTGCCTTGACGCCTCCCATAGGATTCGACGGTGGACTTCGGAGCGTACGGACGGCTGTTGCAGGACCCTCGGATCCGCCATCTGCTGGCGGTGGGGTTCATCGCCCGCTTCCCGCACACCGCGGCCGGGGTGATCCTCACCCTCCACGTGGCGCTCACGCTGGGCCTGGGCTACGGCCAGGCCGGCCTGGCCGGGGCGGCGATGACGCTGGGCATCGCGGTGGGCTCGCCGTGGCGGGGCCGCGTGGTGGACGCGAAGGGGCTGCGCCGTGCACTGCTGCCCTCCGTGATCGCGGAGGCCGTGATCTGGCCGATCGTCCCGTGGCTGCCGTTCTGGCCGATGCTCCTGGCCGTGTTCCTGGGCGGCGTGTTCTCACTGCCGATCTTCTCCGTCGTCCGGCAGGGACTCGGCGTGCTCACCCACGGCAAGGACCGGCAGACGGCGTTTGCCCTGGACTCCATCGTCACGGAGACGATCTTCATGATGGGCCCGGCGCTGGGCGCCGTCGTCGCGGCCACGTGGTCGAGTGCCCTCGGCCTGACCATCGTCGGCCTCTCCAGCGCGCTGGGCGGCATCCTGCTGATGTGGTTCAACCCGCCGACACGGTCGAGTCAGCTGGCCGTCGTCGGACCGGCGACCGAGGATCCCTACACCGAGGAGCAGGACCGTCAGGAGGCGATCGCCCAGGCGGTGACCGCCGCGCCCATGCACGTGGAGATGGCCGCCCCCAGCCTGGCGACCGGTGCGCTGCCGGCCATCACGGAGGCCATCCCCCTGGTCACCGGGTCGCTGCCCGTCATCGCCGCGGACGGCTCCGGGCCGACGACGGCGCCGCGCCGGGCCCGGGCCGAGCGGCTGCGGCAGTGGCGGCGGACCCACTTCTCCTGGGTCGGGCCGGAGGTGCTCGGCGTGCTCGTGGTGTCGATGGCGGCCGGGATCGTCATGGTCGGCACCGAGGTCTCGATGGTGGCCGAGCTGGAGTCGCAGGGCGCCGCGGCGTCGGTGGGTCTGGTGTACGCGTTCTGGTGCGGCGCCTCCGCCGTGGGCGGGCTCTTCTATGGGGCCTGGGGCCGCCAGGTGCACCCGTACCTGCTGATGGCGCTGTTCGCCGTGGCGACGGTGCCGCTCGCGCTCGTGGACGGGGTGTGGGCGCTCGCGCTGGCCTCGATCCCCTCGGGTCTGCTGACGGCGCCGACCCTGGCCTCGGCCTCGTCCCGGCTCTCGCACCTCGTGGTGGAGGAGCGGCGCGGCGAGGCGATGGGCTTCTACGGCTCGGCCATGACCGCCGGCGCCGCCATGGGCGCCCCGCTGGCCGGCGTGTTCATCGACGGCGTCGCCCCGTCCGCGGGCTACGTGTTCGCGGCGGCCGCGGGCTTCGTGCTCGTGCTGCTGGCCGCCCTGGCGACGGTGATGCGCGGGCGGCGTCCCGCCTGAGCCGGACCCGCTCCGCGCGTCAGGCCAGGAGCTCGTGGATGCGGCGGACCAGCACGGCGGTGAGGTCCGCGTCGAAGTCCGCGGTGGAGGAGTCCATGAACAGGTGCCGGTCCGTGTCGTACTCGAAGAGGTCGGCGGGGCGGTCCGGGTGCTCGGCGGTGGCCGCGTAGGAGCGGGCGGTCTCGAGGTCGCCCTCGAGGGCCCAGGGGTCGCGGGTGCCGAGGTGGATCTGCAGGGCGGTGTGGGGCTGCCAGAGCGGGGCGTAGGCGTCGAGGGCCAGGACGCCGGCCATGGCGATGCACGCGCGGAAGCCGGGGACCACCTGGGCGGCACGCCAGGCGGGCATCACGCCCATGCTGATGCCCGCGACGACGGAGGCCTCCTGGTGCTCGGCACACGCCCGCATGCCGCGTCGGCCGATCTCCTCGAAGCCGAGGTGCTGGGCGTGGGCGACACCCTCGTCCACGGTGGCGAACGTGCGGCCGTCGTAGAGGTCAGGGGTGTGGACGGTGTGACCGCCGCTGGCGATCTGTTCGGCGAGCGCGCGCACGCCGTCCGTGAGACCGAGGGCGTGGTGGAAGAGGATGATCTGCGCCATGGGTCAGAGCGTAGACCGCGGTGAGCGGCTGCCCCAGAGGGCGGGTGGGTGATCGGGGGCGAAGAAGAGAGGTGGCTCGCGTGTCTCGCCACACGTAGGGTGGCGCTCATCGCGGCGGATCGGAGAGAGCCATGCAGCTGAGACGCTGGGTCCCGCTGGCCCTGGTGGGTTTTGCTCTGCTGGCCTGTTGGATCAACTGGCCGGACCCTTCAGGGCGTGGACCCTGGGGGAGTGCTGTGTCGACTCTGCTGGTCGCAGCGGCGCTCATCGCGTGCATCGCGAGCGCAGTTCTTGCCCGATCGGTGCCGGTTGGGATGGTCGCCCTGGTCTTCTCGGCGGCGGCCCTGGCGGGGTCCCTCGTGACGCAGGCGCCGGCTTCGGTGCCCTGGGTTCTCGCTGGAGCAGGCCTCCCGGCGCGTGCTCTGCTGGGTGGGGACGGGGCCGCTCGAGGCATGAGCGGGCAGCGGCCTCGTCGCTCCATCCGTCCTGCGACCTCCAGGACGTCATCGCCGGACGACGCCGCGGCCGATAGGTCGCCGTCCCCTTAGGACGTACGGCGACGAAGGGGCGCCATGTCTGGCTGCTCCCGGTGCGCTCGCCCGTGACGTCCACGCGGCATCGCCGTCAGTGCGGTCACGCCGGGGCGGGAGACGCGAGCTGGCAGGGCATGCCGGGTTCGGGGACGGCGGGACTGATGTGCACGGCCCGCCCCGGCAGGGGCTCGACCTCGGTCAGCCGGGGCCAGACGAGCCGGTGCTCGGCGTTCGTCCCGGCCGGCACGAAGAATCGATGGGGCAGGTGCAGCAGCAGCCGGCCCGTCGCCAGCTCGCGGCCGCCGAACACCGCCAACCGCAGCCCGGCGGCCGCCGGACGGCCGAGCCAGTCGTGCACGTCCTCCTCGACCGTGCGGTAGGTGTCCCCGACGCGCAGGCCGGACCACGCGTTCCAGCCCGTGATCACTGCCGTGCCGCCGGCGGCCGCGAGCTCGCGCAGGCGGGCCAGGACGGCCTCCCCGGCACCCTCGGAGTCCGGGGTCAGCACCGGCCACCCGGACCGTGCGGCCGCCGCGGCCTCCCCGGTGCCGTCCAGCACGGCCACCGGCCGGCCGCTGCGCATCGCCACCTCGACGACGGCGGCCAGCGTCTCCGCGCGACCGCCCGCGGCCTCGACGATCCATGCGGTGCGTCCCTCCGCGCCGGTCGGCCACCGCCAGGGACGGTGCCGGCCGTGGGCCGCGTCGTCGAGCAGGGCCAGGGCCGTGGCCTCCGCCCGGCGAGCGCGGTCCGGCACCCAGCGCTCCGGCAGGGCGGGGGTGACCACGGGCGGGGGTGTCGGCCAGTCACCCGCCGCGTACTTCTCCACCAGGACCGAGACGACGGCCTCCCAGGGGGCGACGGCCGGGGCGGCCGCGGCCTCGCCCAGCCGTCGCCACACGGGCGTGCCGCCGTCGACCGTCCACTGGGACGCGCGGAACGGGACCGTCGGGCGCCCCGCCGTCGAGAGGATCGCGGAGCCGGGGCGACGCGGGTCGAGCCGGGCCGCGGCGGCCGTGCCCACGAGATCCCACGACTCCTGCTCCGTCGCGGTGCGCAGGGCGATCGTGCTGCCCAGGTTCGAGCGCAGGTCCGAGCCCACCGCACCCGTGGCCCGCTGCGTGGCCAGGATGAGGTGGAAGCCCAGGGAACGGCCCGTGGCGGCCAGACGCTGCAGGACGGCGGCCGCGTCCGGGTGGTCGTCCACGAGCACGCGCAGTTCGTCGATCGCCACGACGAGCCGAGGCAGCGCCGCGTCCGGATGGCGGCGACGGAAACCGGGATAGTCGCTGACCCCGGCCTCTGCGAAGAGGGCCTCGCGGCGATGCAGCTCCGCCCGGATGGCGCTCAGCGCCCGCAACGAGGCCGTTCCCACGTGGTTGGTCTCCAGGCTCATCGTGTGGGGGAGCGCGCCCAGCGGACCGAACGACGCGCCGCCCTTGAAGTCCAGCAGCAGGAACGCGACCTCGGCCGGCGGGTGGTGCGCCGCAGCCCCCAGCAGGAGGGACAGCAGGAGATCCGACTTCCCGGATCCCGTGGTGCCCGCGATGAGCAGGTGCGGCCCGTCGGCGGCCAGGTCCATCTCGACGACGCCCGTCTCGTCGCCGCTACGGACGAGGGTCACGGTGAGCCCGTCGACGGCATCGCGGGCGCCCACCTGCCCCGGTGGTGTGAGCGTGCCGTCGCCGTCGTCGGTGGGCAGCAGGCCGAGGTCCACGACGTCGTCGGCCAGCTCGGTCAGCCAGGCGACCAGGGTGCCGTCGGCGAGGCCGTCGGCGGTCACGTCCTCGAAGCGCTGTTGTTCGGCCGGGACCACGACGGTGCGCCCGCGCAGGTCGACGACGGCGTCCCCCGGCGCAGGCGACGGCCCGGTGAAGTCGTACCGCGTCCAGGGCAGATCCGCCCGGGCCGTGGGCGTCGTCCCCGCGTCGCCGCCGATGGCGGCCCGCCACGCTCGCCACGCCGGATCCAGTGCCGCGTCCTCAGGAGCCGACACCAGCAGCCGCGGGCCGGAACCGCCCGACCACCAGGTGCGGCGGACTCCACCGGCCTCCACCACGAACGCGCCGTCGGCGGCCACCGCGTGCCGCAGGAGCTGGAACACCGCCCACCGGCAGGCCCCGGCCACATCGCGCGGCGGCCCGAGCACGACGACGCGCGACTCCGGCGGTGACGTCGTCATCACGGTGCGCCGCGACGTGACGGCCTCCACCCATGCCTCGTCCGGGTCGTCCCGCGACAGGGACAGCGCCCCGACGCCGGAACCCCACGAGACCGCCACGGCCTCGTCGGCCCCCGCCGTCAGTCCGAAGCGGTCCGTCGCGCCGGAGCGGACGGCGCGGGTCACCCCACCGGGGCTCAGTGCCGCCCGAGCCCGCCGGCGGACGACCGCGTCCGCGCGGGCGGCGAGCAGCCGCGCATGCCGCAGCCGGGTACGGCGCTGCATCGCCAGCATGACCAGCGCCACCGTCACGGACAGCACACCGAACAGCAGGAACATCGGGTTGCCCATCATCAGGACCAGGGCGACCCCGAGCACCAGCGGGCCCAGGGCCGCCACCAGCGGGATCACGACGGACTGCCGGGCCGGTGGGGATCCGAGGTTGACGGCGGGCGGCTCCGGCGTGATCGGCCGCGGCAGGGCGGCCCCGGGCCCGCGGACCAGGCCCAGGGCGGTCCGGCCCACAGGGAGCGGGCTGCGGCCGTCCCACAGGCGTCCGGTGTCCCGAGGACCGTCGTGGACGTGCAGCCCGGTGGGCGCGAGCCGCAGACGCATCGGCCGCGACGGGGCAGAGGGGTCGTCCAGCAACAGCCGCGCCCCGCCGCGTCCCACGCTCAACCCGCCCTCCCCCAGAGGGACGAGGCGGCCGGCGTCGGGTCCGTGCTCGGTGACCACCGCGAGCTCCGGCCCCCGGGCCGGTGCACTCCCGACCCGTTCCGCGTACGTCACGCTGCGCGGCCCGGCAGCGCACCGGTGCAGCGACCGGGCGGGAAAACGTTCCCGCACCGCCCGGTCCTGCTCGTCCGCGTCGGCGGGGAAGTGCTCCACCCGCCATGTCTCGGGAGCGGCCCCGCCCAGGATCCGCACGCTCCAGGCCATCCCCGCCCCTCCCTCCTGAGACCGGCGACCGGCCCGTCCGGCCGCCTGGGGACGACCCTGCCACGGCCTGATGGCGGCTCGGGCGGCCTGTGGACAACTCCCCGTCGAACGGGACCGCCGCCACGTTGTCCACAGTCATGGTGTCCTGGACCACACGCATCGACGGAACGGGGTATCTTCCTGATCGAGACATGTGCGGCGCTGGGGATGGCGCCGAATCGGGCACAGGAGGGACACATGGATGCGGTGCGCATTCTCGAGGACGAGATCCGGGAGATCGTCCGGCGGCAGGGCATCGATCCGCAGCGTGAGCACGCCCGGGTCCTGACGCTCATCCAGGACGCGGCGGCGGACTACGAGTCCCGCGCGATGGTCAGCTCGTTGCCGGACCTGGAGGATCCCGTGGCGGCGCGGCAGGACCTGTTCGACCGCATCGCGGGCCTCGGGCCGCTCCAGCGGCTCATGGACGATCCCTCCGTGGAGGAGATCTGGCTGAACGCGCCGGACGCCGTCTACTGCGCGCGGTCGGGCCGCTCCGAGCTGACGGGCATCGTCCTGACCGAGGAGGAGGTGCAGGACCTCGTCGAAGTCATGTTGAAGTCCTCGGGCCGGCGGCTGGACCTGTCGATGCCGTTCGTCGACGCGGCCCTGCCAGACGGTTCGCGCCTGCACGTGGCCATCCCCGACATCACGCGGCGGCACTGGGCCGTGAACATCCGGAAGTTCATCGCCCGGGCGCGCCGGCTGGACGACCTCGTCCGGGGCGGTTCCCTCACTCCGACGGCGGCCCGCTTCCTGGACGCGGCCGTGGACGTGGGCATGAACATCCTCGTCAGCGGGGCCACCCAGGCGGGCAAGACCACCCTGCTCAACTGCCTGGCTTCGGCCATCGGCCCGCGGGAGCGGGTGATCACCGTGGAGGAGATCTTCGAGCTGCAGATCCCGGTGCGCGACGTCGTCGGGCTGCAGTGCCGCCAGCCGAACCTGGAGGGCCACGGCGAGATCCCGCTGCGCCGCCTCGTCAAGGAGGCGCTGCGGATGCGCCCGGACCGCCTGATCGTCGGCGAGGTGCGCGAGGCCGAGGCACTGGACATGCTCGTCGCGCTGAACTCCGGCCTGGCCGGCATGTGCACGATCCACGCGAACTCGGCCGCGGACGCGCTCACGAAGCTCTGCACGCTGCCGCTGCTGGCCGGGGAGAACATCTCCCGGGACTTCGTCGTTCCGACGGTCGCCACGTGCATCGACGTCGTCGTGCACTGCGAGCGCGACCGTCAGGGCCGCCGGCGGGTGCGGGAGATCCTCACCGTCGGCTCACGGGTGGAGGGCGGGGTCATCGAGACGTCGGCGCTCTTCCAGCGTGACGCCGAGGGCGACCTGCGCCTCAACGAGGGTGCAAACCTGGAGTTCGAGGCGCTCGCCCGTCGCGGCGTAGACGTCCACGAGCTGGTGGGGCTGCGCTGATGGCCGCGCTGCTGGGGCTCGCGCTCGGCTGCGGCCTGTTCCTGCTGTGGTGGTCCCTCTGGTCCCCTCCCACGGAGAAACCCGGGGCCGCCCGCACCGACTCCCGCCTGCGTGTGCTGATCGCCCAGTCCGGCATCCAGCGTCTCAGCCCGGCCGGCGTCGTGTCCGCCATGGCCGTCGGCGGTCTCGTGGTCGGGCTGCTCGTCCTGTCGCTGACCAGTACGTGGACCATCGCCGCGTGCTTCGCCGTCTTCGGCGCGGCCGTGCCCTGGCTGCTGTTGTCCTGGCAGGCCCGCCGGCGGTCCACGGCACTGCGCGAGCTGTGGCCGGACGCGATCGACCACGCCCGGTCGGCCATCCGCGCGGGCCTGACTCTCCCGGAGGCGCTCATCCAGCTCGGGGAGACCGGGCCGGAGGGGCTGCGCGAGCCGTTCCAGCAGTTCGCCCGGGACTACCGGGCCGGAGCCCGCTTCGTGGACGCACTGGACCGGCTCAAGGCCCGGATGGCCGACCCCGTCGCGGACCGCCTGGTGGTCTCGCTGCGCTTGACCCGCGAGGTCGGCGGCGCCGACATCGGCCGTCTGCTGCAGACCCTCTCCGAGTTCCTCCGGCAGGACGCCCGCATCCGCGCCGAGCTCGAGGCCCGGCAGTCGTGGACCGTGAACGCGGCCCGGTTGGCGGTGTGCGCCCCGTGGCTCGTGCTCCTGCTGCTGGGGACCCAGCCCGCCGCGGTCGCGGCCTACCGGTCCGCCGCCGGCGGGGCCGTGCTCCTCGCCGGCATGGTCGCCTCCGTCGTCTGCTACCGCGTCATGCTCCGCATCGGCGCGCTGCCCCGGGAGAAGCGGGTGTTCGCATGACGTCCGCGCTGATCTGGGCCGCGCTCCTGGGCCTCACCCTCGGGGCGGGACTGCTCCTCATCCTGGTCACCCAGCCGGTGGGCTGGCGCCCCAGCCTCGAGCAACGGGTCGAACCGCAGCTGCGCCACCACATCCCGGCCTCCCGCCTCCTCGAGGAGGAACGTGCGGGCGCCTCGCCCTGGGGAGCGTGGGGACGCATCCTCGATCCCGTGGTGCAGGCCGGAGTCGGCTGGGTCCAGCGCATCTCCCCGGGCGGGGCGGCGCTCGACCGCAAACTGGCCGCCGCGGGGCTGGCGGTCACGTCGACGGACTTCCGTGCCCAGCAGGTCCTGAGCGCGGCCGCGGGGGCCGCCGTGGCGGCCGTCCTCGCGCTCAGCCTCACCGTCACGGGCCGCGTGCCGGTGATCACGGGGGTCGCCCTCGTGATCGCCGGCGGCATGGCCGGGTTCCTGCTCCGGGAGCAGCTGCTCTCCCTGCGGGTGCGACGGCGGCGCGAGGCCATCCTCTCCGAGTTCCCGTCCGTGGCCGAGCTGTTCGCGCTCTCGGTGGGCGCGGGGGAGAGCGCCGCCGGAGCGCTCGAACGCATCGCGGGGACGGCGCGCGGGGAGCTGGCCGGCGAGTTCCGCACCACGCTCGCCGACATGCGTGCCGGGGCGTCGCTGTCCGCGGCGCTCAAGGCCATGGGACGGCGCGTGCAGCTGGCCCCCGTCGAACGGTTCATCGGGGGCGTGCTCATCGCGCTCGACCGCGGCACGCCCCTCGCCGACGTCCTGCGCGCGCAGGCCCAGGACGTGCGTGAGATGGGTCGCCGCGAGCTCATGGAGGCCGCCGGCCGGAAGGAGATCCAGATGATGGTCCCCCTGGTGTTCGGCATCCTCCCGCTCACGGTGATCTTCGCCGTCTTCCCCGGCATCTCCCTGATGCGCCTGGGGTTCTGAAGACCCACAACTGAATAGTCCATCCATCCACCCACGATCACCATCCACTCCGGCCGCACGGGCGGCCGGCCACCCGAGGAGGGGACCATGCTCCACCACCACGCCATCACCGTCCTGGCCGCCCTGCGCGCCCTCATCCACGACGACGTCCGCGACGAGCGCGGCGACGTCCCCGGCTGGGTGATGATCACCCTCATGTCCGCCGTGCTCGTGGCCGGCCTGCTGGCCCTCGCCCTGCCGGCGCTCCAGGGACTGTTCAACCAGGCCATCTCCCAGGTGTCCCAGGGCGGCTGAGCATGCCCCGGGGTGCTGCCCACGGCGCGCAGGCGCCCCGTGGCGGCCACACGGGTGTCCGCTGGCGGGACGACCGGGGCGCCGCGGTGGCCGAGTCCACCATGGTGATGACCCTGGTCGTCCTGCTCTTCGCGGCGCTGCTCCAGGCCGGCGTCGTGATCCACACGCGCAACGTGATGATCGACGCCGCCTCCGCCGGCGCCCGGTACGGGGCGCTCGCGGACCGGAGCCCCGAGGACGGCGTCCAGCGGGCTCGGGAGCTGCTCTCGGCCGGCGTGCCCGGCCAGTCCGGGGCCGACGTCGCCGCGGAGCTCACCAGCCAGGACGGGGTCCCGGTCCTGCGCGTCACGGTCTCGAGCTCGCTGCCCGGCCTGGGGTTCCTGCCGGGCCCGATCCCCGTGGAGGTGAGCGGTCATGCGTTCCGTCAATGACGTCCGCGACGAGCGGGGAGCGGCCACGGTCGAATTCCTGGGCCTCACCCTCGTCCTGTTGATCCCCGTGGTGTACCTGATGATCTACGTCTCCCAGGTCCAGGCCGCGGCGTTCGCCTCGGTCGCCGCCGCTGACCAGGCCGTCAAGGCCGTGGTCGCCGAGGCTGATCACCCCAGCGCAGGCGCCGCCCACGCCACCGTCGAGCTCACGCTGGCCGACTACGGCGTGGGCGCCGGCCAGTACGACCTGACCGTCGGCTGCGATCAGGGCGGCTGTGGCACGCTCGAACCGGGCGAGGTCGTCGCCGTGCGGGTGGACGTGGGGGTGCCCGTCCCTCTCACGCCGGCAGCGTGGTCGCTGACCCCCGTGACGGTGGGTTCCGACGCCCGGCAGACTGTGCCGAGGTTCTGATGCGCCGCCGCCTCACCGCTCGCCTGGGTCACGACGACGGGCAGACCACCGTCCTCACCGTCGGCCTGTGCGCCGTGCTCGTGGCCCTCATGCTGGTCATGCTCGCGGTCACCACCGTGCAGTTGCAGCACCGCCGCCTGCAGTCGCTCGCGGACTCGGCCGCCATCGCCGGGGCAGAGGAGCTCGGCTTCCGGCTGGGGGAGGACCCGGGCGTCGTGCTCTCCGACGACGACGTCGCCGCCTCCGCCAGCGCACACCTCGCGGCCGTCGGTGCCCAGGAGGCCGTGCCCGGGCTCGGCGGGATGAACGCCCGCGTGGCCGACGACGGCACCACCGTCGTCGTCACCCTCGACGCCCGGGCCGATCTGTTCGCCATGACCGGCCCGTTCGCGGGGACACTGCCCCTGTCGGTCCCCCTCGAGGCGACGGGCAGCAGTCGCACTAGCCTGGCCCGGTGATCCGCTTCCTCCACGGCATCGGTGGCCGGCCCGCCCACTTCGAGCCCCTTACTGACGCCCTCGGCGCCGTGGCCGACCTCGCCGCCTCGCCCGCCCTGCCCGGCCACCCGGGCACGGACGCCGGCGGTCAGGGCCGCCCCCGGGCCGCACGGCCGGCGATCGAGGCGGACCCCGTCCTCGACGCCGCCCGCACCTGGGCGGCGCAGGCCGGCCCCGTGCCGGGGCTGCTGATCGGCCACAGCACGGGCGGGGTCATCGCGCTGCGCGCCGTCGCCGACGGGCTGGTGCGGCCCCGCGCCCTCGTGGTCATCGACTCGAACGTCCCGGTGACGGACACCGCCCTGGCCGCCCGGGCGGCCAAGGCCCGCCTCGCCGCCCGCCCGGACTGGCGGAGCGTGCTCCGCGCCTCGCTCGCGCGGGACCTCCTCGTCCCGGAGCCGTGGCGCGAGCGGATCCTGACCGACCTGGACGCCACGCCGGACCATCCGATGCGCGAGCTCTGGGCCGCCGTCCTCGCCGCGGACACCCGTGCCCTCTGGGCCGGCATCACCGTCCCGACGCTATACGTGCGCAGCACCCGGGACGTCCACCAACGGGACCTGGACGCGGTCACGCAGCACGCCACCGTCGTCGATGTCAGCACGGGCCACTGGCCGCACGTCACGGAGCCCGAGGCCGTCGCGGCGGCGATCCGCCGCTGGCACACGACCGGCGTCCACCCCACGCGGTAGGCTGGCCGAATCATGGCTGACACTGACTTCTCCGCGGAGATCGACTCCCTGCGCCACACCCTGGCCTCCATCGAGCAGGTCTCGGACCTCGACCGCATCAAGGCGGACATCGCCGAACTGGAGCAGCAGGCCTCCGCACCGGACCTCTGGGACGACCCGGAGGAGGCCCAGAAGGTCACCTCCAAGCTCTCCCACCGTCAGACGGACCTCAAGCGCATCACCTCCCTGGAGAGCCGCATCGAGGACCTGGAGACCATGGTCGAGCTCGCCGCGGAGGAGGACGAGCCCTCCCTCCTCGACGACGCGAACCAGGAGCTGACCTCCATCCGCAAGGCCCTGGAGGAACTCGAGGCCGTCACGCTGCTCAGCGGCGAGTACGACCAGCGCGACGCCGTCGTGACCATCCGCGCGGGCGCCGGCGGCGTGGACGCGGCCGACTTCGCCGAGACCCTCATGCGCATGTACCTGCGCTGGGCCGAGCAGCGCGGCTGGTCCACCAAGGTCATGGACACCTCCTACGCGGAGGAGGCCGGCCTGAAGTCCGTCACCTTCGAGGTCAACGCGCCCTACGCGTTCGGCACCCTCTCCGTGGAGGCCGGCACGCACCGCCTCGTGCGCATCAGCCCCTTCGACAACCAGGGCCGCCGCCAGACGTCCTTCGCGGCGGTCGAGGTGGTGCCGCTGATCGAGTCGGACGACTCCATCGAGATCCCCGAGTCCGAGATCAAGGTGGACGTGTTCCGCTCCTCGGGCCCCGGCGGCCAGTCCGTGAACACCACGGACTCCGCCGTCCGCATGACGCACCTGCCCACCGGCATCGTCGTGTCCATGCAGAACGAGAAGTCGCAGATCCAGAACCGTGCCGCCGCCCTGCGCGTGCTCCAGTCCCGTCTGCTGCTGCTGCGCAAGGCCGAGGAGGACGCGAAGAAGAAGGAGATGGCCGGCGACGTCAAGGCGTCCTGGGGCGACCAGATGCGCTCCTACGTGCTGAACCCGTACCAGATGGTCAAGGACCTGCGCACGGGCCACGAGGAGGGCAACCCCTCCTCCGTGTTCGACGGCCACATCGACGATTTCGTGGACGCCGGGATCCGCTGGCGCGCCGAGCAGGTCAAGGCCGCCCAGGAGGACTGAGCCCCACGGCGCGGCCCCGCCGCCCAGGCCACCACGACGCCGGCCCGCACCTCCGCAGTGAGGCGCCGGCCGGCGTCGCCGTTCAAGCCCCCGCAGGGGCCTCGGGCCTGGCCCGGGAGACCGGCCCGGTGGGATGCTCGAAGCACCGGGCAGGCGCCCCCGCGCGCCGGTCCGGCACCAGACTCCATTCCCACCCAGGAGGTCGACCAGCATGACCATGCGCGCCGCCCGTTGGCACGGCAAGAAGGACATCCGCATCGAGGAGATCGACTCGCCCACGGCCGGCCCGGGGCAGGTCCTCGTGGACGTCGCGTGGTGCGGCATCTGCGGCACGGACCTGCACGAGTACCTCGAGGGCCCGATCTTCATCCCGCCGGCCGGGCACCCGCACCCGATCTCCGGCGACGCCGCCCCCGTCACGCTCGGCCACGAGATGTCCGGCACCGTCGCCGCCCTGGGCGAGGGCGTCACGGACCTCGAGGTCGGCCAGAAGGTCGTCGTGGAGCCGTACATCGTGCGCGAGGAGGACCGGGACCGACCGGACTACAACCTCGCGCCGGACATGAACTTCATCGGCCTGGGCGGCGACGGCGGCGGACTGGCCGAGCAGATCGCGGTGCAGCGCCGCTGGGTCCACCCGGTGGCCGACTCCGTGCCTCTCGACCAGGCCGCGCTCATCGAGCCGCTCTCCGTGGCCCACCACGCGTGGGTGCGGGCCGGCTCTCCGACGTCGGGCGTGGCAGTGATCGGTGGCGCCGGCCCCATCGGCGCGCTCACGGCGGCCGTGCTCAAGGGCAAGGGCCTGACGGTGTACGTCTCCGAGCTCTCGGAGCTGCGCCGCCAGAAGGTGCTCGAGGCCGGCGTGGTAGACGAGGCATTCGACCCCCGCGAGGTGGACGTGCCCGCGAAGATCCGCGAGCTGCACGACGGCCAGGGCGCGGACGTGGGCTTCGAGTGCACCTCGGTGGACGTGGTGCTGGACATGCTGCTGGACGCGGTGCGTCCCGGCGGGGTGATCGTCAACGAGTCCATCTGGGGCCACGAGCCCGCCGTGGCCCTGCACAAGCTGGTGATGAAGGAGATCGACCTGCGCGGCACCATCGCGTACGCGAACGACCACGCGGACACCATCCGCATGGTCGAGGACGGCGCCGTGGACCTCGCGCCGTTCATCACCGGCAAGATCGGCCTCGACGACCTGGTCGACCAGGGCTTCGAGACCCTCATCCACCACAACGAGACGGCCGTGAAGATCCTCGTCTCGCCCACCGGCCAGGGCCTCTGAGGCTCCGGCCCGATCCCCGGACGTCCCGACGACGGCCCGCACCCGCGCGCTGCGGGTGCGGGCCGTCGTGGTCCCTGTGCCGCGGCGCGCCGTCACAGACGCGTCGCTCCCTGGCGCGCCTGTGACCGGGGTCATAGACTGCATTTGAGTGAATCGTGATGAACCGAGTTGAACGTCCCAGGAGGACCGCATGA
Source organism: Micrococcus sp. Mcc89 (assembly GCF_024519795.1). Taxonomy (NCBI): domain Bacteria; kingdom Bacillati; phylum Actinomycetota; class Actinomycetes; order Micrococcales; family Micrococcaceae; genus Micrococcus; species Micrococcus sp. Mcc89. The sequence continues at coordinate 60,065 of NZ_JALJRI010000030.1, forward strand.
CCGCCGAGCTGCCCCAGCCTCAGCCCACCGATGCCGTGATCGTGGGCGGTGCCCGCACGCCCTTCACCCGGCTGCTCTCGCAGCAGGCCGACCTGCGCGCCGTGGACCTGGGCGCCCACGCGATCACGCACGCGCTCGAGCGCGCCGGCGTGGCCCCCGAGGACGTGGACATGGTCTACATGGGCCAGGTCGTGCAGGCCGGCGCGGGCCAGAACCCGGCCCGCCAGTCCGCGCTCGCCGCGGGCATCCCGTTGAACGTCCCGGCCATGACGATCAACAAGGTGTGCCTGTCCGGCCTCACCGCCGTGATCGACGCCGCCCGTCTCATCCGCCTCGGCGAGGCGGACGTGGTGGTGGCCGGCGGTCAGGAGTCCATGACCAACGCCCCGCACCTGCTGCCCGGCGCGCGCAAGGGCTTCAAGTACGGACCGGCCACCATGCTCGACGCCGTCGCGTGGGACGGCCTCACCGACTCCCTGAGCCACGAGGCCATGGGCGAGCTGACCGAGTCCGGCAACGGCGAGCGGAACATCGCCCGCGCCGAGCAGGACGAGGTCGCCGCGGCCTCGCACCAGCGGGCCGCCCGGGCCCAGTCCGAGGGCGTCTTCGAGGGCGAGATCGCCCCGGTGGAGATCCCGCAGCGCAAGGGCGACCCGCTGGTCGTCTCCCAGGACGAAGGGGTCCGCCCGGACACGACCGCCGAGTCGCTGGGCGCCCTGCGCCCGGCGTTCGCGAAGGACGGCACCATCACGGCCGGCAACTCCTCGCCCCTGTCCGACGGCGCCGCCGCCCTCGTGGTGACCTCGCGGGCCTTCGCCGAGGAGAAGGGCCTGACGATCCTCGCCACGGTGGGCGCACCCGGCCAGACCGCCGGCCCGGACAGCTCGCAGCTGCACTCGCAGCCTTCGGACGCGATCGCCGCGGCGGTGCGGAAGCAGGGCTGGGACGTGGCCGACCTTGACTTCATCGAGATCAACGAGGCGTTCGGCGCGGTGGCCGTGCAGTCCCTGCGCGACCTCGGCTACCCGCACGAGAAGACCAACATCCACGGCGGCGCCATCGCCCTGGGCCACCCGATCGGCGCCTCCGGCGCCCGGCTGGCCCTGCACGCCGCCCTCGAGCTCGACCGGCGCGACGGCGGCCGCGCGGCCGTCTCGCTCTGCGGCGGCGGCGGCCAGGGCGAGGCCCTGATCCTCTTCCGCTGACAGACCGCCCCTGACAGAAAGGACCCCGGACATGGCTCTCGACAAGACCGTGGCCACGCCCGCCGAGGCGGTGGCGGACGTGCCGGACGGCGCGTCCCTGGCCGTCGGCGGCTTCGGGCTCTCCGGCAACCCCGTGCAGCTCATCGAGGCCCTGCTCGAGCAGGGCGCCACGGACCTGTCCGTCGTCTCCAACAACTGCGGCGTGGACGGCTGGGGCCTGGGCATCCTGCTCGGCGCGCGCCGGCTGCGGAAGATGACCTCCTCCTATGTGGGGGAGAACAAGGAGTTCGCCCGCCAGTACCTCAAGGGCGAGCTCGAGGTGGAGCTCGTCCCGCAGGGCACCCTCGCGGAGAAGCTCCGCGCCGGCGGCGCCGGCATCCCGGCGTTCTACACCCGCTCCGGCGTCGGCACCCAGGTGGCCGAAGGCGGCCTGCCCATGCGCTACGACGCGGACGGCACCGTGGTGAAGTCCTCGCAGGCCAAGCCCACGGACACGTTCGTGCTCGGCGAGGGCTACCTCAGCCAGACCCCGGACGAGCCCGAGACCTATGTGCTCGAACGCTCCATCGTCACCGACTTCTCCCTCGTGCACGCGTGGAAGGGCGACCGCCACGGCAACCTCGTGTTCCGCAAGGCCACCCGCCAGTTCGGCCCGCCCGCGGCCATGGCCGGCCGCGTGTGCATCGCGCAGGTGGAGGAGCTCGTCGAGCCCGGCGAGATCGACCCGGATGACGTGCACCTGCCCGGTGTCTTCGTGCACCGGATCGTGGAGGTCGGCACGGACATCGAGAAGCGGATCGAGAAGCGCACCGTGCGCGCGTCGGGGGAGGGGCGGGCATGAGCGAGCAGACCACCGGGCGTCCCCAGGGCCTGAGCCGCGACCAGATGGCGGCCCGCGCCGCGCAGGAGCTGCCGGACGGCGCCTACGTCAACCTCGGCATCGGCATGCCCACGCTGATCCCCAACCACATCCCCGCCGGGCGGTCCGTGGTGCTGCAGTCCGAGAACGGCATCCTCGGCACGGGCCCGTACCCCACGGAGGACGCCGTGGACCCGGACCTGATCAACGCGGGCAAGGAGACCGTCACCGTGAACCCGGGGGCGTCCTTCTTCGACTCCGCGCTGAGCTTCGGCATGATCCGCGGCGGCAAGATCGACGTCGCCGTCCTGGGCGGCATGGAGGTCTCCGCCGCGGGCGACCTGGCCAACTGGATGGTGCCCGGCAAGATGGTCAAGGGCATGGGCGGTGCGATGGACCTCGTCCACGGCGCCGGCCGCGTGATCGTCATGATGGACCACGTGTCCAAGGACGGCACCCCCAAGATCGTCGACCAGTGCACCCTGCCGCTGACCGGCCGCGCCGTCGTCGACCGCATCATCACGGACCTGGCCGTGATCGACGTCGTCGGCACCCCGGAACAGCCCCGCCTGGCGCTCGTGGAGACCGCGCCCGGCATCACCGAGGAGCAGGTCCGCGCGCTCACCGGCGCGCCGCTGGACTGAGCCGACGACGCCGCCCCGCGGCCCCGGCGCACCGCCTCGGCGGGCATCGGGCCGGCACGGGATAGACTGGACGGCCGCGCCCTGATCGGGGCGCGGCCGTCGCCGTGGACGCTGGAAGGACGTGAGGCCATGGGCAAGAACAGCAAGGGCAAGGCCGCCAAGCAGCCGGCCCCCGGCGAGCGCCAGGTGATCGCCAACAACAAGAAGGCGCGCCACGACTACACCATCCTCGACACGTACGAGGCCGGCATGGTGCTCACCGGCACCGAGGTGAAGTCGCTGCGCGAGGGCAAGGCCTCGCTCGTGGACGGCTTCGCGGTCTTCTACCGGGACGAGCTGTGGCTCGAGCAGGTCTACATCCCGGAGTACCTCAACGGCTCGTGGACCAACCACGCCGCCCGCCGCCGCCGCAAGCTGCTGCTGCACCGCGCCGAGCTGACGAAGATCTCCCGCCAGATCCAGGATCCGGGCCTGACCATCGTGCCGCTGTCCCTGTACTTCCTGAACGGGCGCGTGAAGGTGGAGATCGGCGTCGCGCGCGGCAACCGCGAATACGACAAGCGGCACAAGCTGCGCGAGCAGCAGGACAACCGCGAGGCCCAGCGGGCCATGCGGATGCGCAACCGGCGCGCCGGCGTGGCCTGAGCGCGGTGGACCCCTTGGGAATGCCTCGGGGGCGTGCTACGTTGTATCTCTCGCAGGGCCGGTTTCAGGACCGGCGGGCCTCGCGCCCTCCGCCTGCAGTGGTGATTGACAACCTCATAGAGGAGTCGCCCCCATGGGGCCGATCGGTTTCGACGGTGTGTGTCGCGTCGGGAGAAGCGGGCCGAGGATGCAGAGTCATCTCGTCAAACGCTCTCTGCAAACCAATAAGTGCCGAATCCAAGCGCACTGACTTCGCTCTCGCTGCCTGATCAGTGATCGAGTCCGTCACCCCGAGGTCGCTGTCGCCTCGGATCGTGGCGTCAGCTAGATAGCCACTGGGCGTCACCCTCGCCGGGGGTCGTGACGCCGACATCAATCCGGCTGGGTCCGGGTTGGCCGCCCGTCTGCGGGACGGCCAGGACCGAGCAACACCCACAGCAGACTGCGCCCGGAGAAGACCTGGCAACACCTCATCGGACGCGGGTTCAATTCCCGCCGGCTCCACTCACCACCACGGGAAGGCCCCGGAATCACCCCGATTCCGGGGCCTTCGTCGTGTCCATGCCGGTGTGCGGCGGCCCGCCCCTCAGCCGGCCAGGACGGCGTGCAGGCCCAGGCCGGCGCCCCAGCCGACGACGACGGCCACCAGCCCCAGCCCCAGATGCGCGGTCCACAGGCGGGCGGCTGTGCCCCATCGACGGGCGAGCGCGGCGTCAGCCGCCTCAGCGGCCACGGTGGACCACGTCCCCAGGGCGAGGCAGAACCCGGACACCACGGCGGACACCGCCGCGACGAGCACGAGCCCCTGCCCGTCGCCCCAGCTCTCGGAGGCGTACACCAGCTCCGGCACGGCCAGGCCGACGGTGACGCCGAGGAGCAGGGCCGCCGTCGTGTTGGCGGTGAGCAGACCCCGGGGGCCGAGCCGGTCGGTCAGGCGCCGGCGCACCAGGGCGCCGAGCGCCCCGCCCGCCGCGAGGCAGGCCAGGAGGGCCACCTGGAGGAGAGCGAAGACCTCGTATCCCGCGCCGCTCATGCGTCCTCCGCCGAACGATCCGTCCCGACCGCGCGCGACCCCGGGGCGCCACCGGCGCGCAGGCCGAGCACGGCCGCCGCCGTCGAGAGTGCAGCCATCAGCGCGAGCACCAGCAGCACCGCTACCGCCGCGGCGAGGACGCCACCCGCCCCGGACGCCGCGGCGCCCAGCCGCACCGGCCACAGCACCAGGGCGACGGCGCTGGAGATGGTGGTGAACGCACCGAGGAAGCCGGTTCCCAGCCCCGCCACCAGGCGTGGACGCCAGTCCGGCCCGCGGCGTCGCGAGGCCGCCCACAGCAGGCCGAGCAGGAACGAGCCGAGCACGTTCACCACGAACAGCGGCAGGGCCTGGACCAGCACGTCGACCGCCCCGAACGCGGCGCCGAACGTGCCGCGGAAGTTGGGCGCCCCGGCCAGCGCGGTCACCGCGTTCATCACCCCCGCACCGCACAGCACGCCCGCGGCACCGCCGAGGGCCACCGCACCCGCAGTGCCGGGCCGGCGATCTGTCCCGCGCCCGCCCCTCCGGTCGGCCGTCGTCTCCCCCCGCACTGCTATCAGGCGCCGCCCTCGGTCTCGTCACCCGCGCGGAGGCGGGCGAGGACGTCGTCGTGGAGCAGGCCGTTCGTGGCCAGCGCGTGCCCGCCGAACGGGCCGTCCTCGCCGTCCAGCGAGGTGAAGCGGCCGCCGGCCTCGCGCACGATCGGCACCAGAGCGGCCATGTCATGCAGCTCGAGCTCGGGCTCGGCCGCGATGTCCACGGCGCCCTCGGCGACGAGCATGTAGGACCAGAAGTCGCCGAAGCCGCGCACGCGCCACACGTCCGAGGTGAGCTGCAGGAACGCGCGGATCGAGCCGCGTTCGCGCCAGCCCTCGATCGAGGAGAAGGACAGCGACGCGTCCTCGACCCGGTCCACGCCGGACACGGTGATCCGCTGAGCACGCGTGAGCGAGGTGCCCGCGAAGGCGCCCTGGCCGGCCGCGGCCCACCAGCGACGGTGCAGGGCGGGGGCGGAGACGACGCCGACGACGGGCTCGCCGTCGATCAGCAGCGCGATGAGGGTGGCCCACACGGGCACGCCGCGCACGAAGTTCTTGGTGCCGTCGATGGGGTCGACCACCCACTGCCGGCCGGAGCGGCTCAGAGATCCGCCGAACTCCTCACCCACGATGCCGTCGCGCGCCCGGGCACGGGACAGGGTCGAGCGGATGGACTCCTCGGCGACGCGGTCCGCATCCGTGACAGGGGTGAGATCCGGCTTGGTGCTGACCTCGAGGTCCTGGGCCTTGAACCGGGACATCGTGATCGAGTCCACGTTGTCCGCCAGCATGTGGGCCAGCCGCAGGTCCTCCGTGAGGTCGCGGCCGCGGGTCGCAGGGTTCTCAGGTCGCTCCATGCCGCCCACGCTATACCGCGCGGGCCGCCTCAGTCCTCGGACGACGCCGCGTCCTCCGCCCCCGAGGGGGCCAGCCGGTTGCCGAGCAGACGCCGCAGCGAGGCCAGGCGTGCCGCTCCCGAGGGGCCGGCGTGGCCCGCGGCCACCCATGCGTCCAGGCCGCAGCCGGGGGAGTCGGCGGTGTGGGTGCAGCCGCGCGGGCAGTCCGCCAGCCCGCCGGCGAGGTCGTCGAACGCCTCCACCACGCGGTCCGGCTCGACCCAGCCCAGCCCGAAGGACCGGATGCCGGGGGTGTCCACCACCCAGGTGTCCGGCAGGGGGGCGCCGTCGTCGCCCGTCAGCGGCAGTGCGAGCGCGGACGAGGAGGTGTGCCGGCCCCGGCCGGTGACGGCGTTGACGTGGCCGGTGGCCCGTTCCGCGCCGGTGAGCGCGTTCAGCAGCGTGGACTTGCCGACGCCGGAGGGCCCCACGAACGCGCTCGTGTGCCCGATCAGCCGCTCGGCCACCCGGGCCACGAGCGAGGCGTCCAGGGCGGTGTCCCCGGTCTCGGCCTCGAAGGTCGCCGCACCGGAGGTCATCACCTCCAGGTCCAGGGCCTCGTAGTGCGCCACCAGCGCGGCCGGATCACGCAGGTCGGTCTTCGTGATGAGCAGCACCGGGTGGATGCCGGCGTCGTAGCAGGCGACCAGGGCGCGGTCGATGAAGCCGGTCCGGGGCTCCGGATTGGCCGCGGCCACCATGATCACCAGCAGGTCGGCGTTGGCCACCACCACCCGCTCGACCTCGTCCGAGTCGTCCGCCGACCGGCGCAGGACCGTGCTGCGCTCCTCGACACGGACGATGCGTGCGAGCGTGCCCTCGTCCCCGGAGAGGTCCCCGACGACGGCCACCCGGTCGCCCGTGGCGATCGGCGTGCGGCGCAGCTCGCGGGCGCGCATCGCCGTGATCCGCTCGTCCAGGCGATCCGGCAGCACCACGGCGTACCGGCCGCGGTCCACCGTGGTGACCATGCCGACCTGCGCATCCTCGTGCTTGGGCCGCTCCTTGGTGCGCGGGCGGGTGCCGCGTTTGGACGGGCGCACCCGGACATCGGACTCGTCCCACGCGGAGGGATCGAGGCGCCGGGCCATCAGCGGGCCTCCTCGGCCGCATCGCCGGGTGCCACGAGCGCGGTCCACAGTGCGGGGAAGTCCGGCATCGTCTTCGCGGTGGTCGCCACGTCCACGATGCCGGTCCCCGGCACGCGCAGGCCGACGACGGCGGCGAAGGTCGCCATCCGGTGGTCGTGGTAGGTCTCGAGGGCGGCGGGCGACAGCGGCCCCGACGCGTCCGTCCCCGGGAAGCCGAGCGACGTCTCGTCCTCGTCCACGGTGATCCCCAGGCGGGCGGCCTCGGCGGTGAGCGCGGCGAGCCGGTCCGTCTCATGGCCCCGCAGATGGCCGATCCCCGTCAGGCGGGTGGGCCCGGAGGCCAGCAGGGCGAGCGCGGCCGCGGTGGGGGCGAGCTCGGCCGTGTCCGCGATCTCACCGGCGCCGGTGATGCGGGGCGCGCCGTCGTCGTGGACCGCCCCCGTCACCGTGAGCCGGCCGCGGGAGCGGTCCGTGCGGTCGACCGTGAGGGCCACGCTCGCCCCGAACTGCGGCAGGATCCGCCGCCAGCGGTCGCCGATCTGCGTCGTGCGGGTGGGCCAGTCCGGCACCGTCACGGAGCCGCCCGTGGCCACGGCGGCGGCCAGGAAGGGGCCTGCGTTGGACAGGTCCGGCTCGACGGTCGCCTCGTGTACCGGGATGCGCCCCGGGGCCACGGTCCACGCCCCGGGACCCGTCTCGGCGACGTCCACCTCGAGCGCGCGCAGCACCCCGACGGTCATCGCGACGTGCTCCGGACTCGGCACGGTCTGCCCGGTGTGCCGCAGCCGGAGGCCGCGCGGCATCCCCGCGGCCGCCAGCAGCGCGGCGGACAGGAACTGGGAGGAGCCGGAGGCGTCGACCGCGACCTCCGGCACGTCGCCGTCGGGGGCCACCGTGGCCGCGTCCGCGCGGGTCGTCATCGTGAAGGGCAGGCGACCGGGCTCGCCCTCCTCGTTGACGGCCACCCCGAGCTGGCGCAGCGCGTCCAGGACCGGGGCCATCGGGCGCAGGCGCGCGCCGGCGTCGCCGTCGAAGCGGACCCGGCCGGGCCGCAGCGCGGCGACGAACGGGACGAAGCGCATGACCGTCCCCGCCAGTCCGCAGTCCACGGCGACATCCCCGGCCAGCGGCTCGCCGACCGGCATCGGATGCACCCGCAGTCCGCCGTCGGACAGGGGCTCGAACCGGGCCCCGAGCGCTGTGAGCGCCGTGCGCATCAATGCCGTGTCCCGCGACTCGAGGACGCCGTGCAGGACGCACGGACCGTCGGCGAGCGCGGCGAGCACGAGATGCCGGTTCGTCAGCGACTTCGATCCCGGCAGCCGCACCTCTCCGCGCACCGGGCCGCGCGCCACGGGCGCGGGCCAGGTCTCGGCGGCGTCGGGACGGGGGGCGGGGGAGTGCGCGGCGGCACGCGTGGGGCGGGTCACCGGACCAGCCTATCCGGCGGCTGTCGGCCGGGGTCGGCCTGTCGCGGGGGAATACCTGGAACGCTCCTGGCGCTCCACTGGACGACCCCGTACCCGTGTCGGCGCACCGGTCCCGCTCGCCGCGGACCGCAGCCGGAGAGGAGCCCCGCATGAGCGCCGCCCTGCTGACGCATCCCTCCCGGACCGTAGACTGGCCCGCGATGAGCACTGACAACAGCCGGCCGGAATTCGCCCGGCCCGAGGACGCCCCCGAGCACGACCGCGCCGACATCGACGTCGCCGCCGAGTCCGAACAGCAGCGCCGTGCCCGGTTCGAGCGTGACGCCCTCGAGTTCGTGGACCAGTTGTACTCCGCTGCGCTGCGCATGACGCGCAACCCGCAGGACGCCGAGGACCTGGTCCAGGAGGCGTACACGAAGGCCTACTCCTCGTTCCACCAGTACCGGCCCGGCACCAACCTCAAGGCCTGGCTCTACCGGATCCTCACGAACACGTACATCAACCTCTACCGCAAGCGGCAGCGCCAGCCCCTCGAGGCGGACAACCCTGAGGTGGAGGACTGGCAGATGGCCCGGGCCGCCGAGCACACCTCCGGTGGCCTGCGCTCGGCCGAGACGGAGGCCCTCGACCGGCTGCCCGACTCCCAGGTGAAGGACGCCCTGCAGGCGATCCCGGAGGAGTTCCGGCTCGCCGTCTACTTCGCGGACGTGGAGGGCTTCGCCTACAAGGAGATCGCCGAGATCCTCGACGTGCCGATCGGCACCGTCATGTCGCGGCTGCACCGCGGCCGCAAGCAGCTGCGCGAGCGCCTCGCGGACTACGCGGCCGCGCGCGGCATCAAGGCCCAGCCGAAGAAGAAGACCGGGCGCGGCGGCACGAAGCAGACCGAGACGAGCACGAAGGAGGCCACGCGATGACCGCGGACCAGCACGGCCATGAGTGCCGCGACGCCCAGGACGCCTCCCTGGAGCGGCTGTACCAGTACCTGGACGGCGCCCTGACGCCCGAGGACATCGAGCAGGTGCGCGCCCACGTGGCGGAGTGTCCGGACTGCCGGCACCAGAAGGAGCTCGAAGAGCTCATCCGCTCGGCGGTGCGTCGCAGCTGCCAGGAGAAGGCGCCCGCGCAGCTGCGGGCCACCATCATGACCCGCATCACCCAGATCTCGACGACGACCGTCACCTGGGGCTGACACCGCGACATGCGGACCCGTGGGCACCCGATCGGGCGCCCCGACGATGACGAAGGGCCGTCCCCTGAGGGGACGGCCCTTCGTGGTCTGCGGTCGCCGAGTGGCACCCGGCCGGTCCGCGACGCCGATCAGCGGATCAGGCGTTGGGACGCTTGCCGTGGTTGGCGCCGTTCCTGCGGCGGTCGCGACGCTTGCGTGCACGCTTGCTCATGACGTCTCCCTTCAACGAGTCGGTCGGTGGTCCATTCTGTCACATCAGGCCGTGGGCTCAGGCAGACCGAGCCACTGGTACCAGCCCCGGTGCAGCACGAGCCACGCGATGAGCCCGTGGCCCGCCTGGCCCGGCCGGCCCTGGCCGGAGGCGAGGTCCGCGCGCCACTGCTCGTGTCCCACCAGCGGGGTGAACGTGTCCACGTACACGTGGTTGCGCCGGTCGGCCACATCCAGGTAGGCGGCGTTGAGCTCGGCGAGCCGGGCGTTGCGCTGCTCGTCCAGGGTGGGCGTGGGGCCCACCACGAGCACCGGGATGTTCCGCTGCGAGGCGGTGTCCAGGACGTTGGCCAGGTTCAGCCGCGAGCGGGCGGTCGAGGTGGCCTCCAGGTCCAGGTCCGCGTCGGACAGGGCCACGACGAGGCGGTTCTCCGTCTCCTCGGAGAAGCGCCGCGAGGCCTCGCCCCACCAGCGCTCGTTGAGGTCCTCGGTGGTCTCGTGCGGCACGGCCAGCACGTAGTTCTCCAGCTCCACGTCGGGGGCCTGGGTGCGGGCGAGCACGCGGCCCCACCAGCCGATGGCGCGGGCGTCGCCCGCACCGGCCAGCAGCTGGTCGCCGACGGCGGCGATCCGGATCCGGCGGTTGTGCACAGTGTGTCCTTTCGTCGGCCGATCCGGCGCCGCCGCCGCACCGGAGGGTGCGGCGGCGGCGCAGGGTCGGTCCGGGTCAGCGGCCGAAGGCGGCGTCCAGCAGCGTGCTGAGCTCCTGGTCGTGGCGGCCCTTGGTGCCCGCGGAGGTCGCGGCCGAGGCCGGGCGGGACACGAGGGTCACGGGGCCGTCGAGCTGCGGCACGAGGTTCAGTGCCATGAACGGCCACGGGCCCTGGTTCGCGGGCTCGTCCTGCACCCAGGTGACGTCGGCGACCGGGTAGGCGCGGAGCGCCTTGCGGATCTCGTCGAGCGGCAGCGGGTAGAGCTGCTCCACCCGCACGATCGCGGTGGACGTGTCACCGGACTTCTCGCGGCGGGCGAGCAGGTCGTAGTACAGCCGGCCGGAGACCAGCAGCACGCGCGTGACGTCCTTGGCGTCCACCCCGGCGTCCGGGATGACCGGCTGGAAGCGGCCCTCGGTGAAGTCCTCCACCGAGTTCGCGGCGGCCTTGAGGCGCAGCAGCTGCTTCGGGGTGAACACGATGAGGGGCCGACGCGGGCGGGCGTAGGCGTGCTCGCGCAGCAGGTGGAAGTGGTTCGCGCCCGTGGAGGGGTTGACCACGCGCATGTTGTCCTCGGCGCACATCTGCAGGAACCGCTCGATGCGGGCGGAGGAGTGGTCCGGCCCCTGTCCCTCGTAGCCGTGGGGGAGGAGCAGGACCACGGACGAGGTCTGCGACCACTTCTGATCGGCCGAGGAGATGAACTCGTCGATGATCGTCTGCGCGCCGTTCACGAAGTCGCCGAACTGGGCCTCCCACAGCACGAGGGCGTCGGAGCGCTCCACGGAGTAGCCGTACTCGAAGCCGAGGGCGGCGTACTCGGACAGCAGCGAGTTGTAGACCCAGAACTTCGCCTGGTCCTCGGAGAGGTGCTTCAGCGGCGCCCACGTGTCGCCGGTGATCCGGTCGTGGAACACCGAGTGGCGCTGCGTGAAGGTGCCGCGCTGGGAGTCCTGGCCCGCCAGGCGGACCGGCACGCCCTCCATGAGCAGCGAGCCGAAGGCCGCCAGCTCGGCGAAGCCCCAGTCGATGCCGCCGTCGACGGCCATCTTGGCGCGGCGCTCGAGCAGGGCCGCGAGCTTGGGGTGGACCGTGAAGCCCTCGGGCACGTCGATGTGCGCCTGCCCGATGGCCCGCAGCGTCTCGGCCGAGATGGCCGTGGACGCCGGCGCCTCCGGGGCCGCGTCCCGGTCCTCGGCCGGGCGGAGGCCCTCTCCGCCGGAGGCGGGCGCGTCCTCGTGGGTCTCCGCGAAGACCCGCTCCAGCTGCTGCTGGTAGTCCTTCAGGGCGCTGTCCGCCTCCTCCTGCGTGATGTCGCCGCGGCCCACGAGGGACTCGACGTACAGCTTGCGGGTGGAGCGCTTCTGCTCGATGAGGTTGTACATGCGCGGCTGCGTCATCGACGGGTCGTCGCCCTCGTTGTGGCCGCGGCGGCGGTAGCAGACGAGGTCGATGACGACGTCCTTGTTGAACCGCTGGCGGTACTCGAAGGCGAGCTGGGCCACGTGCACCACGGACTCCGGCTCGTCGCCGTTGACGTGGAAGATCGGGGCCTGGATGGTCTTGGCCACGTCGGTGGAGTACACCGCGGAGCGCGCCTGGGTCGGCGGCGTGGTGAAGCCCACCTGGTTGTTCACGACCACGTGGATGGTGCCGCCGGTGCGGTAGCCGGGCAGCTGTGAGAGCTGCAGCACCTCGGCCACGACGCCCTGGCCGGCGAAGGCCGCGTCGCCGTGCACCAGGATCGGCAGCACGGAGAAGGAGTCCGGGCGCTGGCCGCCCAGGTCGAGGCGGTCCTGCTTGGCGCGCACGACGCCCTCGAGGACCGGATCCACGGCCTCCAGGTGCGAGGGGTTGGCGGCGAGGTACACGCGGGTGCTGTTGCCGGCGTCGGACACGAAGGTGCCCTCGGTGCCCATGTGGTACTTCACGTCGCCCGAGCCCGAGGCGCCGCCCGGGGTGGCCCCCTCGAACTCGCGGAAGACCTGGCTGTAGGTCTTGCCGGCGATGTTCGTCAGCACGTTCAGGCGACCGCGGTGCGCCATGCCGATGGCGACCTCGTCCAGACCGGCGTCGGCGGCGTCTCCGAGGATGCCGTCCAGCAGCGGGATGAGGGACTCGCCGCCCTCGAGGGAGAAGCGCTTCTGGCCGATGTACTTGGTCTGCAGGAACGTCTCGAACGCCTCCGCGGCGTTGAGGCGGCCCAGGATGCGCAGCTGCTCCTCGCGGGTGGGCTTGGCGTACGGCTGCTCGAGCTTCTCCTGGAACCAGGCGCGCTCGGCCGGGTCCTGGATGTGCATGTACTCGACGCCGATGGTGCGGCAGTACGCGTCACGCAGCACGCCGAGGATCTTGCGCAGGGTCAGGCTGCTCGCCCCGCCGAAGCCGCCGGTGGGCCACTGACGGTCCAGGTCCCACAGGGTGAGCCCGTGCTCGCGGATGTCGAGGTCCGGGTGGTAGGCCATCGAGTACTCGAGCGGGTCCACGTTGGCCAGCAGGTGGCCGCGGTCCCGGTACGCGTGGATGAGCTGCTGGATGCGGGCGACCTTGCCGATCTGCTCCTCCGGGTTCACCTGCACGTCCTGGGCCCAGCGGACGGGCTCGTAGGGGATGCGCAGGGAGTGGAAGACCTCGTCGTAGAAGCCGTCCTCGCCCAGCAGGAGGCCGTGCACGATCTTCAGGAACTCGCCCGAGCCGGCACCCTGGATCACGCGGTGGTCGTACGTGGAGGTGAGGGTGATCGTCTTGGAGATCGCCAGGTCGTGCAGCGTGGACTCGGCGGCGCCCTGGAAGGCGGCCGGATAGGTCAGCGCGCCGACGCCGATGATGGCGGCCTGGCCCTGGGACAGGCGGGGCACCGAGTGCACGGTGCCGATGCCGCCCGGGTTGGTCAGGGAGACCGTGGTGCCGGCGTAGTCGTCCATCGTCAGCTTGTTCTTGCGGGCGCGCTGGACGAGGTCGTCGTACGCCTTCCAGAAGCCGCGGAAGTCGAGGGTCTCGGCGGCCTTCACGTTCGGGACCACGAGCGCGCGGGTGCCGTCCGGGCGGGGCAGGTCGATGGCCAGGCCGAAGTTCACGTGGGCCGGCTCCACCATGGTGGGCTTGCCGTCGCGCTCCTCGTAGGTCACGTTCATCGAGGGCATGGCCGCGAGCGCGCGGACCACGGCGTAGCCGATGAGGTGGGTGAAGGAGACCTTGCCGCCGCGGGTGCGGGCCAGGTGGCTGTTGATGACCACGCGGTTGTCGATCAGCACCTTGGCCGGCAGGTCGCGCACGGTGGTGGCGGTGGGCATGGACAGGGAGGCGTCCATGTTCGTGGCCACGGCCTTGGCCATGCCCTTGAGGACGGTGGCCTTCTCCTGCTTCTCGTCCGCGGTGGTGGCGGTGGTGTCGGCGGGCTCGGAGGGCACGGCCTGGGCCGCCGGGGTCTTCTTGGGCTTGGGGCCGGTGCTGACCGAGGTCTCCTTGGGCTGCGCACCCCGGGCCGGGGCGGTCGCCGCCTTCGGCTCGGTCACCTTGGCGGAGGCCTTCGGCTCGGCCCGGGCGGCGGTCTTCGGCTCGGTCTTGGCGGCGGCCTTCGGCTCGGCCTCGGCGGCGGGGGCGCTGGCCTCGAGACGGGCGAAGATCTGTGCCCACTGCCGGTCCACGGAACCGGAGTCCTCGCGGTACTTCCGGTAGATCTCGGCCACGAGCCGTTCGTTCCCCGGGAACTCCTGTGCGAGCCGGTCCGACGTGAGTTCTGGCACTGTGTAACGCCTCTTCCTGAGCCTTGGGATGCGATGTGCTGCGCCGGGCCACCCGCGCGGCGCGCGTGGGGCCGGGAACGCCTCGAGACATCATAGTTCTTCGACGCCCCCGGTCGGAATGCCGCGGCCCCGGCTCGACTCCGCTCCCGGCGGACGCGCGGGGGACCTCTCGGCGTCCGCCTCGTCTGGGAGACTGACGCCATGCGCTTCCTCACCGACCCGGCCGTCGACCTGACGTACAACGACGTCTTCCTCGTGCCCTCGCACTCGGACGTCGCCAGTCGCATGGACGTGGACATCGCCCCGGATGACGGCACGGGCGCCACCATCCCCCTGGTCTCCGCCAACATGACCGCCGTCACCGGGCGCCGGATGGTCGAGACCATGGCCCGGCGCGGCGGTCTCGGGATCCTGCCGCAGGACATCCCCGCGGACGTCATCCGGGACGTCGTGCGTCGGGTGAAGGGGGCCCACCCCGTGGCGGACACCGCCCTGACCGTCGGGCCGCAGGACACGGTGCTGGACCTGCTCCATCTCATGGACCGCCGCAACCACGGGGTCGTCTGCGTGGTGGACGCGCGCGGCGGGCTGCTCGGCGTGGTCCGCCCCCAGGACTGCGAGGGCGTGGACCGCTTCGCCTCGGCCGCCTCCGTCATGCACCCTCCGGCGGTGACCCTCACGCTCGCCGAGCTCGGCGGCACGGACGGGGCCCCGAGCAAGGACGGGCTGCGGGCGGCCTTCGAGCGCCTGCACGCCGCGCGCCAGGAGATGGCCCCCGTCGTGGACCCGGCGGTGGGTGCCGCCGCCCCCGTGCTGCGCGGGGTCGTCACCGCGGCGGGCCTGCTGCGCTCGTCCCTGTTCACGCCCGGTCTCGACGACGGCGGACGGCTCCGGGTCGGCGCCGCCGTCGGCATCAACGGGGCGGTGGGGGAGAAGGCCGCCGCCCTGGTCGAGGCCGGCGTCGACGTGCTCGTCGTGGACACCGCGCACGGTCATCAGCGGACCATGCTGGACGCGCTCGCCGCCGTGCGGGCCCTCGACCCCGGCGTGCCCGTGGTGGCCGGCAACGTCGTCTCCGGCGACGGCGTCCGGGACCTGGTCGCGGCCGGCGCGGACATCGTCAAGGTGGGCGTGGGACCGGGCGCGATGTGCACCACGCGCATGCAGACCGCGGTGGGCCGGCCCCAGTTCTCGGCGGTCCTGGAGTGCGCCGCCGCGGCCCGCGAGCTCGGGGCACGCGTGTGGGCGGACGGCGGGGTGAAGCACCCGCGGGACGTGGCGCTCGCGCTGGCCGCCGGAGCCAGCTCGGTGATGATCGGCTCGTGGTTCGCGGGGACGCTCGAGTCTCCGGGCGACCTCGTGCACGGTCCGGACGGTCGGCGGTACAAGGAGAGCTTCGGCATGGCCTCGGCCCGCGCGGTCCAGCACCGCACCCGCCACGAGGACGCCTTCACCAAGGCCCGCAAGGCGATGTTCGAGGAGGGCATCTCCTCCTCGCGCATGTACGTGGACCCGCGCCGCCCCTCGGTGGAGGACCTGCTGGACACCATCACGTCCGGTGTGCGCTCGTCGCTGACCTACGCCGGCGCCCACGACCTGGCGGAGTTCCGTGAGCGCGCCGTCGTCGGCCTGCAGTCCGCGGCGGGCTACGAGGAGGGCCGGCCGGTCGCCTCGTCGTGGTGAGGCGGCCGCATGCCCCTGCTCGTTCCGCCGGGGCCTGACGCCCCTATACTGGGCGGACTATGGATCACCCTGACACCTGTGTGCCAGACCGCTCGTCCGCCCACGCGGACGCGGCCGGATCGGAGCCTTCCAGTCCCGGTGCCCCGCACCGCCGCCCGGCCCGCCGTCGAGGGGGTGAGGTCGGGTGGAGTGGCTCCTGCTGATCCTCGGCCTGGCCCTGATCGTGGGCACCGGGTTCTTCGTGGCCGTCGAGTTCGCCATGATCGCGATCGACGTGCCCACCGTGCAGCGCATGGTGGACGCGGGTGACCGCGGCGCCGAGCCCCTGCTGCGCTGCCTCAAGTCGCTCTCGACCCAGCTCTCCGCGTGCCAGCTGGGCATCACTCTGACCACACTGCTCACCGGCTACGTGATGGACCCGGCGATCAGCCGGCTCATCGACCCGCTGCTGCTCCAGGTGGGGCTGCCGGCCGGCGTGGTGGGCACCGTCTCGCTCGTCGTCGCGATGGTCGTGGCGACCCTGCTCTCGATGCTCCTCGGCGAGCTGATCCCCAAGAACATGTCCATCGCCGAGCCCATGGCGATCGGCCGCGCACTCGCCCGTCCCCAGCTCGTGTTCAGCACCGTGTTCAAGCCGGCGATCCTGGTCCTGAACGGGTTCTCCAACGGCGTGCTGGCCCGCGTGGGCATCGAGGCCAAGGAGGAGATCTCCGGTGCCCGCAGCCCCGAGGAGCTCTCCTCGCTGGTCCGCCGCTCGGCCCAGCTGGGCACGCTCGACGCGCAGACCGCCACGTTCCTGGACCGGACGCTGCGCTTCGCGGACCGCACCGCCGCGGACGTGATGACCCCGCGCATCCGCGTGGAGACGGTGAGGGAGGACCAGGCTCTGCCCGAGGTCCTGGACCTGGCCCGCAGCACCGGCTACTCGCGGTTCCCCGTGATCGGCGACTCCTCGGACGACATCCGCGGCGTGGTGCACGTGAAGAAGGTCGTGGCCGTGCCGCGGGAGCGCCGCGCCGACCTCGAGGCCGGTGCACTGATGACGGAGGTCATCCGCGTGCCGGAGACCGTGCACCTGGACCAGCTGCTGGCCGAGCTGCGCGACGCGAACCTGCAGATGGCCGTCGTCGTGGACGAGTACGGGGGCACCGCAGGGGTGGTCACGCTCGAGGACGTGGTGGAGGAGATCGTCGGCGAGGTCGCGGACGAGCACGACCGCGTCACCCCGGGGGTCCTCCAGACGGCCTCCGGCCGCTGGTACTTCCCGGCGGAGCTGCGGCCCGACGAGGTGCGGACCCAGATCCCGGCCCTCGTGGTGCCGGAGGACGGGGCCTACGAGACCGTCGGCGGGTACATCCTGGCCCGACTGGGGCGCCTGGCGGAGGTCGGGGACGTGGTGGACGTGGACGGCGGCACCCTGACGGTCGAGCGGATGGACGGCCGCCGCATCGAGCGCGTGCGCTTCGACCCGGCCGCTGAGGACGAGGAGACGCGCGCATGAACGGGGACGTCGTCGGACTGCTGTGGCTGGTGGTCCTGTTGGCCGCCAACGCCTTCTTCGTGGCGGGCGAGTTCGCCGTCATGGGCGCCCGCCGGGCGCAGATCGAGCCGCGGGCCGAGGCCGGCTCCCGCCAGGCCCAGGTGGCGCTCTACGCGATGGAGCACGTCTCCCAGATGCTGGCCGTCTGCCAGCTCGGCATCACGGTGTGCTCCCTGCTCATCCTCAACGTGTCCGAGCCGGCGCTGCACCACCTGCTCGTCGTCCCGATGGCCGCCCTCGGGGTCCCGTCCGCGGCGGCGGACGTGACCGCCTTCGTGCTCGCGCTGCTGGTGGTCACCTTCCTGCACGTGACCCTGGGCGAGATGGTGCCCAAGAACGCCGCCGTCTCGTTCGCGGACCGCGCCGTGATGCTGCTGGCCCAGCCGCTCGTGTGGCTCTCGAAGCTGCTGCATCCCGTCGTGGCCGCGCTGAACTGGACGGCCAACCTCGTGCTGCACGCCCTGCGCATCGAGCCGAAGGACGAGGTGGCCTCCTCCTACACGCTCGAGGAGGTGCAGTCGATCGTGGCCGAGTCCACCCGCTCGGGCACCCTGGAGGACGAGTCCGGCGTGCTGCACTCGGCCCTCGAGTTCTCGGACCACCGGGCCGGGGACGTGATGGTGCCGCTCGAGCGGGTCGTCACCGTCCCCGAGGGGATCACGCCGCACGACTTCGAGTGGACCGTGGGCCGCGTGGGCTTCTCCCGGTTCGTGGTCGAGGACCCCGACGGCGGCTACACCGGCTACCTGCACCTGAAGGACGTCCTCACCGTGGGCCCGTCGGGACACGACGAGCCGATCCCGCTCACGCGCGTGCGCTCGCTGGCCAACGTGCGGCTCGAGGACGAGGTCGAGGACGCACTCGCGCTCATGCAGCGCACGGGCTCCCACCTCGCCCGGGTCATCACGCCCGAGGGCGAGACCGCGGGCATCCTCTTCCTCGAGGACGTGCTCGAGGAGCTCGTCGGGGAGATCAACGACGTGACGCAGTCGCCACGTCGGTTCCGGCCCGCGTGAGCGTCGCGCGGGCGGCGCGGTGCTACTGTTGAGAACCGATTTCACACATCCTCCCGACACGAACGAGGTCGCCCCATGCTCCGCCGCCGTCGTCTGCCCGCCCTGACCGGGGCCCTCACCGCGCTCACCCTGAGCCTCGCCGCGTGCGGCGGGACCAGCGGCGACTCCGCGGGCGAGCAGGCCGCGGGCGCCTCTGCTGCCGCCGGGTCCGGCTCGGCCGCGGGCGCGCCCGTGGCCGTCGCCACGACGACGCAGCTCGGCTCCGTGCTCGACCGCGTGGTCGCGTGCGCCGACGCCCGCAGCGTCACGGTGATGGGCCCGGGGGATGATCCGCACGACTTCTCCGCCTCGTCCGCGCAGGTGAAGGACATGGTCTCCTCCGGCCTCGTGTTCTCCAACGGCCTCGGCCTCGAGGGCGGCATGGAGTCCGCCCTCGCCAACGCCGAGGCGGACGGCGCGACCGTCGTCGAGGTGGCGCCCCAGCTGGATCCGCTGCCCTTCGGCGGCCATGACCACGCCGAGGAGGGGGCGGGCCACGAGGGCCATGACCACGGGTCCGAGGACCCGCACGTCTGGATGGACGTCGCCCGCATGGCGAGGGCCGCCGAGCTGATGGGCGACACGCTCGCCCAGGAGCGGGGTGACGAGAGGTTCGCCGAGTGCGGCGCGACCGTGCGCGGGGAGCTCGAGCAGACGGACACGCAGGTCCGGGAGATCCTCGCCGGGGTCCCGGAGGACCGCCGCACGCTGGTCACGGACCACGACGCCTACGGCTACTTCAGCGAGGCCTACGACTTCACCGTGTCCGGCGTCGTCGTCCCGGGCGGCTCCACCGACGGCGAGCCCTCCTCCCAGGAGATCGCCGAGCTCGCCCGGTCCATCCGCGACGGCGGCGCAGACGCCGTGATCACGTCCGTGG
This sequence comes from Micrococcus sp. Mcc89, assembly GCF_024519795.1. Taxonomy (NCBI): domain Bacteria; kingdom Bacillati; phylum Actinomycetota; class Actinomycetes; order Micrococcales; family Micrococcaceae; genus Micrococcus; species Micrococcus sp. Mcc89. The sequence continues at coordinate 79,429 of NZ_JALJRI010000030.1, forward strand.
GCGCGCGCAACAGCCTCGTGGACACCGTGGCCGAGGAGGCCGGCGACCTGCCGGTCATCGAGGTCTACGAGGGCGGCGTCGGCCCGAAGGACACCCCGGAGGCGGACTACGCCGAGGCCATGCTCCTCAACGCCCGCACCCTCGCCGACGCGCTGGAGGGCTGAGGATGGACTGGCTGCTCGAGCCCTTCCAGATGGGATTCCAGCAGCGCGCCCTCGTCGGCGGACTCATCGCCGTGGTGATGTGCTCGGTCGTGGGCACGTGGCTGGTGCTGCGCGGGATGAGCTTCTTCGGGGACGCGTTCGTGCACGGTGTCCTGCCGGGCATCGCCCTGGCGGTCGTCACCGGTGGCAGCCCCCACCTCGGTGCGGCGGTGGCCGCCGTCGTCATGATGGCGGGCATCTCGCTGGTGCACCGGGCCACCACCCTCAAGGAGGACACCGCCATCGGCCTGCTCTTCGTGGGGATGATGGCCCTGGGCGTGGTGATCATCTCCAAGTCGGACTCCTACACGGGATCGCTCACGTCGATCCTGTTCGGCGATGTGCTGGGGGTCAGCGTGGACGGCATCGTGACCCAGGCGGTCATCGCCGTCGTGGTGATCGCCCTGGCCCTGCTGCTCTACCGGCCCCTGCTGGCACTGAGCTTCTCCGAGGTCAAGGCGCGCTCGCTGGGCATGCGACCGGGGCTGACGCACACGCTGCTGCTGGTGATGATCGGCGCGGCCGTGATCGGTTCGTTCCAGGCGGTGGGCACGGTGCTCGTGTTCGGCCTCCTCGTGGGACCGCCCGCGACGGCGGCGCTGCTGACGCGCAGCGTGCCCCAGATGATGCTCGTCTCCGTCGTGATCGGCGCGGCGTGCGTCGTCACCGGGCTCACCCTCAGCTACCGGCTGGGCACGGCGGGTTCGGCCACCATGGCGCTCATGCCGATCCTGCTGTTCTTCGTGGTGCTCGCCGTCCGCGCCGCCGTGCTGGCGCTCCTGGGCCGGCACGTGCGCTCGCGCGCGCAGCGTGAGCAGGAGGCGCCGGTCGTGGCCCTGCCCGGAGCGGAGGCCCCCCGATGAACGCGTCCTTCCCCGCGGGCGCCGCGGCGACCACGCCTCCCCTCGCGGTCGCCCGGGCGCTCGAACTGCGCCACGGCTCGCACGTGGCCGTCCGACCCTCCGACTTCACCCTGCCGGCCCGGCGGCTGATCGCGGTGATCGGGCCCAACGGCTCCGGCAAGTCCACGCTGCTGACCGCCCTGGCGGGCCTGAGCGACCCGGCCTCCGGTGCGCTGGAGGTGCTCGGTGAGGACCCGCGGCGGCGCTCGCAGCGCACCTCCTTCGTGATGCAGTCCATCGGCGTGCCCCAGGGCGTGCCGGTGACGGTGCGCGACGTCGTCGGGATGGGCCGATACCCCACGCTCGGATGGTTCCGTCGGTTCCGGAGGGAGGACCGGGACATCGTGCGGGCCGCCATGGAGCGCATGCAGGTCGCGGACCTGGCACGGCGGCACCTCGACCAGCTCTCCGGCGGCCAGCGCCAGCGCGCCTACGTGGCCCAGGGCCTCGCCCAGGACCACGACGTGCTGCTGCTGGACGAGCCGATGACGGGCCTCGACATCGTCTCCGCCCGCACGATCGACGACCTCCTCCACGAGGAGCCGACGCGCGGGGTGTCCGTGGTCTACACGACCCACGATCTCGACGAGGCCGCGGAGGCGGACCACGTGGTCCTGATGGGCGGGCGAGTCGTGGCCTCCGGCCCGCCGCGGGACGTGCTCACGGTCGAGAACCTGGACATCGCGTACGGCCGGGGCGCCCTGCACGGGCCCTCCACGGCGGTCGAGGACGCGGCGGACTTCCTGGACGACCCCGCGGGCGGCCGCCGCCACTGACCGGGGCCCGGCCCATGGTCATGGTCAGGCCCCGCGGGTGCGCCCCTCGGTCCGGCAGCGGGCGCAGACACCGGTGATCTCCACCGTGTGGTCCGCGTCCGTGAAGCCGTGCTCCGCGGCGACGGCGGTGGCCCACGCCTCGACGTGGGGGGCGGTGACCTCGACGGTGGTCCAGCAGATCCGGCACACCAGGTGGTGATGGTGGCCCTCGTCCTCGCACCGGCGGTACACGGTCTCGCCGTCGTCGCGGCGGAGCATGTCCACGAGGCCGTCGTCGAGCTGCTGCTGCAGGGTCCGGTACACGGTGGCCAGCGAGACGCGTTCGCCCTGGTCCTGGAGGCGGGCATGGAGCTCCTGCGCGCTCACGAAGTCCGGGATGCGGTCCAGGGCTCGGTCGACGGCGGCCTTCTGCCGGGTCGCCCGGGGACGGGCGGCACGGGGGCTGGGCTCGGGGGCGCTCACGGTGCTCACGACTCCTTCTGCGGCGGCTGCCGCCTCCTCCGCGCGGTCCGGAACAGGTCCGCGCGGGCCATCCTCCAGGTTATCAGCGACGCCGAAGGGGGCGTGGAGTAGGGTGTCCGGGTGCACAGCGAGAGCCCGGACCCATCCCCTGTCCCGGACCGCGACGGTGCCGCCCCCGATCGACCCGACCCGCTGATCGTCGTCGACGAGGGGCAGGGCCGCGTCGTCCCGGCGCCCACGGCGGCCCCGTCCTCGTCCCATGACGCCGGCGGCGACCCGGACGCGGACACCGACGGCGTCGACCCCGAGGCCGCCGAGCCGCCCACCCTGGTGACGGTGGACGTGCTGGCCGGCTGGCTCGGCCTGGCCCCCGTCGAGGACCTGCCGCCGGTGCCCGAGGGCCCGGCCTACGCCCAGCCGGGCCGATGCCGCCCGAACCGGGTGATCCTGCTCGACGTCCGGTTCCGGGCCACGGCGGGCGGGCCCGACCACGCCGCCTATCTCCAGGGCCATCTGCCGGGCGCCGTCTACGTCTCCCTGCCCAGCCAGCTCGCCGGCCACGCCGGTCCGGCGGCGGGGCGTCACCCCCTGCCGGACGCGCGCCAGTTCGCGGAGACCGTGCGGATGTGGGGGATCGACGAGGGCGACACCATCGTGGTCTACGACGACGACCACGGCCTGTCCGCCGCGCGCGCCTGGTGGCTGCTGCGCCACGTGGGGCTGCGGGACTCCATGCTCCTGGACGGCGGCCTCGAGGCGTGGCGCGCCGCGGGCCTGCCCCTGCAGCCCGGCGAGGTCATCCCGGTGCCCGGCACCGCCCGGCCGTCGTGGGGCCGCATGCCCGTCGTGGACACGGCCGGCGCCGAGGCGATGGCCTCCGGCGGTCTGCTCCTCGACGCGCGGGCGGCCGAGCGGTACCGCGGGGAGGTCGAGCCCTTCGACCCCGTGGCCGGGCACATCCCCGGGGCGCGGAACGTGCCCACGGCGGAGAGCATCGCCGAGGACGGCCGCCTGCGGCCCGCCGCGGAGCTGGCGGAGCGGTTCGACGCCGTCGGCGTGGACGACGCCACTCCCGTGGCCGTGTACTGCGGCTCGGGCATCACCGCGGCGCACGCCGTGCTCACCCTGGCCGTCGCGGGGCGACCCGGAGTGGCGCTCTACCCGGGTTCGTGGTCAGCATGGGTCCAGGACCCGTCCAACGCCGTCGCGGTCGGCCCCGAGCCCGACGGCGCGTCCGGCCGGGACTGACGAGCCCCGGGGCCCCGCCCCGCCGACCCCCAGGAGGACCCCCCATGGCCACCGTCTTCAGCAGGATCATCGCCGGCGAGCTGCCCGCCCGCTTCGTGTGGCAGGACCAGACGTGCGTCGCGTTCCTGTCCGCCGCGCCGCTCCAGCCGGGGCACGCGCTCGTGGTGCCCCGTGCGGAGGTGGACGAATGGGTGGAGGTCGACCCGGCGCTGGTCACGCACCTGACGGCGGTCGCCCAGCAGATCGGCAAGGCGCAGGTGGCGGCGTTCTCCGCCCGCCGGGCCGGGCTCATGATCGCCGGCTATGAGATCCCGCACCTGCACGTGCACGTGTGGCCCTCCACCTCGCTGGCCGACTTCGACCTGGCCCGCGTGGACAACGCCCCCGATCCGGCGGACCTGGACGACGCCGCCGCCCGCCTCCGCGCGGCCCTGCGGGACCTGGGCCACGGCGAGGTCGTCCCGCAGGACTGACGGCCCGCGCCGCCCGGGCCCGGCTCAGGCGCGCGTGGCCCGGGCGAGCGCCTGACGCACCCGCTTCTCGGAGACCGAGACCGCCGTGCCCAGCTCCTGGGCGAAGAACGAGACGCGCAGCTCCTCGATGAGCCAGCGCACCCGCTCCAGCTCCGCGGGGACGGGCGTGCCCGCGAACCGGGCGCGATGGGCCGCGACGGCGGCGTCGAACTCGTCCTCGAGCCCCTGCACCACCGCCATGTGCTGCCCGTCGCGCTGCAGGTGGCCCCCGGCGTCCAGCCGGTCCAGGCGCGTCAGCATGCCCTGCAGGTAGCGCGGCAGGTGCTGCAGCCGCTCCCAGCCCGTGGCGGCCACGAAGCCGGGGAACACGAGCTGCTCGAGGTGTGCCTTCACGTCCGACAGCGCCGGTGCGAGGGCGAGCGAGACCGAGTCCTTGAGCCGGCGTCGCACCTGCGCGGCCCGGGAGAGCACCTGCTCCACCAGGGACGTGACGGCGAAGACCGTGTCGATCAGGTCGGCCCGCACCCGGTCGAACAGGGCGCGGAACGCGGCCTCGTCGAACGGCAGCTCGTCCCCGACGAGACGGTCCACGGCGGCCTGGGTGCAGTCCGCGACGAGGGAGTCCACCGAGCCGTGCGGGTTCTGGGTGAAGGTGAGCTTCTCCCTGTTGTCCAGGTGGTCCAGCACGTAGCGCTGTGGGCTGGGCAGGGTGGCCAGCAGCAGCCGGATCACCCCGGCCCGGTGCCAGGCCGCCTGGTCCTCCGCGGACCGGGCCACGGTCAGGCCGGCCGCGGGGCCGCCGTCGGGCGTGGTCTCGGGCACCAGGCTCGGGTAGCCCGTGATGGCGGGGCCGCGCGCCCCGGCCGCGGTGGAGACGGTCTTCGGCACCGTGCCGATGCTCCACGAGGTCAGCCCGTGCCGCTCCTCGAAGGCCGGCGTCGCGCCGGACCGCCCGGGGCCCTCCGGGCGACGGCGTCCCTCGGCCCCGGCCCGCGCGTCGGCCTGGGCACGGCCGCCGCGGCCCTTGCCGCGCGGCCCCGGCCGGGCCGAGGCGGGGTCGTCGGTGCCGGCGAGCCGGGCGGCGATCGCGGAGCGGTTGGCCTGCGCGAGCCGGGCCTGCAGCGCGGGCAGGTCCTGGCCGGCGCCCATCACGGCGCCGCGGGCGTCCACGACGCGGTAGTCCATCCGCAGGTGCAGGGGCACCGCGTCCGGGGCCCACAGTCCGGGCTCCACCACCACGCCGCGCACCCGGCGCACGGCCGCGGACAGCGCGTCCGGCAGCTCGTCCCGCAGCGGGTCGGCGTGGGCCTCGAGGTCCGCGACGAGCTGCTGGGCCACGTCCGGGGCGGGCACGAGGTTCTTGCGCACGGCCTTGGGCAACGCCTTGATGAGGGCGGTGACGAGCTCGACCCGCAGGCCGGGGACCAGCCACGCGAAGGGGCCGGGGGAGACCTGGTTGAGCAGCAGGATCGGCACGGCCACGGTCACGCCGTCGGTGCCGGCCGCGCCGGTCGGGTCGTACGTGTACTCGAGGTCGAGCTCCACGTCGCCGCCGGGCATCGGATACGCGAACGTGGTGGGGAACGCGTCGGTGTCCAGGTCCTCGGCGTCGGCGGTGAGCAGGGCGGCGACGTCGAGGTCCAGCAGGTCCGGCTGATCCTGGCGCGCCTTCTTCCACCACGCGTCGAAGTGCCGCTCGGAGACGACGTTTCCCGGGATCCGCGCGTCGTAGAAGGCGAACAGGTCCTCGTCCCCGATCCGCAGGTCGCGGCGGCGCAGGCGCGTCTCGAGGGCGTCGACCTCCTCGAGCGCAGCCCGGTTGCGGGCGAAGAACCGGTGACGCGTGCGCCAGTCGCCCTCCACGAGGGCGTGCCGGATGAACAGCTCGCGGGAGAGCTCCGGGTCGATCCGGCCGTACCGGACCGAGCGGTCCGGGATCAGGGTGACGCCGAACAGCGTCACCTTCTCGCGCGCGACGACGGAGCCCGCCCGCCGCGACCAGTGCGGCTCGTTGTAGGCCCGCTTGACGAGGTGACCGGCGACCTCCTCGGCCCACTCCGGCTCGATCCGGGCCACCGTGCGGGCCCACAGCCGCGAGGTCTCCACGAGCTCGGCGGCCATGACGAACGGGTGGCGCTTCTTGAACAGGGCGGAGCCGGGGAACACGGCGAAACGGGTGCCGCGGGCGCCCGCGTACTCGCGACGGCGCTCGTCGTAGGCGCCGATCTGCGAGAGCAGGCCCGTGAGCAGGGACTTGTGCACGGCCTCGTGCCGGCCCACCGGGTCCACGGGTCCGGCCTCGACGGTGAGGCCCACGTCCTTGGCGAGCTGGCGCAGCTGGCGCACCAGGTCCTGCCACTCCTGCACGCGCAGCCAGTTGATGTGCTCACGGCGGCACAGCTTGCGGAACTGGGAGCCGGAGAGCTCCTTCTGCCGCTCGTGCAGGTAGGCCCAGAGGTTCAGGATCGCGGAGAAGTCCGAGTTCTCGTCCGCGAACCGGCGGTGCAGCTCGTCCGCGGCCTCGCGCTGCTCCGTGGGGCGCTCGCGGGGGTCCTGGATGGTCAGGGCCGCGGCGATCACCATGACCTCCCGGACGCAGCCGCGTTCACCGGCCTCGAGGATCATGCGGCCCAGCCGCGGGTCAACGGGCAGACGGGCCAGGCGGCGTCCGACCCGGGTGATGGTGCCGGCGCGGGCGCCGCCGGCCTCGAGCGCGCCGAGCTCGGTGAGCGTGGTGGCGCCGTCGGTGACCTGTCGGCCGTCCGGGGGCTGGACGAAGGGGAACTCCTTGACGTCGCCCGGGGTGCGGGCCACACCGAGGGACAGCATCTGCAGGATCACCGAGGCCAGGGAGGTGCGCAGGATCTCCGGGTCCGTGAACTCGGGGCGGGAGAGGTAGTCCTCCTCCGAGTACAGGCGGATCGCGATGCCGTCCGAGGTGCGGCCGGACCGGCCCGCGCGCTGGTTCGCGCTGGCCTGGGAGACACGCTCGATCGGCAGGCGCTGCACCTTGGTGCGGTGCGAGTACCGCGAGATGCGCGCGGTGCCCGTGTCGATCACGTACTTGATGCCCGGCACGGTCAGGGAGGTCTCGGCGACGTTCGTGGCCAGCACGATCCGCCGGCGCACCCCGGCTCCGGCGCGGCCGAACACGCGGTGCTGCTCCGCCATGGACAGGCGGCCGAACAGCGGCAGGATCTCCGTGCCGGCCAGGCGCGTGGTGCCGGCGACGACGCCGGTCAGGTGGTCCGCGGCCTCGCGGATCTCCCGCTCGCCCGGCAGGAACACGAGGATGTCACCCGGCGGCTCGGCGGCCAGCTCGAGGACGGCGTCGCCGATCGCGTCGAGGGGGTCGCGGGTCTCGGCGGCGTCGTCCGCATCGTCCTCGGGGTCGTCGGGGGAGGGCTCGTCGGTCAGCGGCCGGTAGCGGATCTCGACGGGGTAGGTGCGCCCCGAGACCTCGATGATCGGCACCGGGACCACGCGGCCGCCGTCGTCGGCCTCCACCGCGTCCGCATGGTCCTCGCCCGCGGCCAGCGGCCGGCCGAAGTGCCGGGCGAAGCGCTCCGGGTCGATGGTGGCCGAGGTGATGATCACCTTCAGGTCCGGGCGCTGGGGCAGCAGGTTGCGCAGGTAGCCCAGGAGGAAGTCGATGTTGAGGCTGCGCTCGTGGGCCTCGTCCACGATGATCACGGAGTAGCGGCGCAGCTGCGGGTCGTGGGGGATCTCGGCCAGCAGGATGCCGTCCGTCATGACCTTGACCCGGGTGGCCTTCGAGGTCTGCGCCGTGAAGCGGACCTGGTAGCCGACCGTCTGCCCGATCTCCTCGCCCAGCTCCTGCGCGATGCGTTCGGCCACGGAGCGGGCGGCGATGCGCCGGGGCTGGGTGTGGCCGATCGAGCCGGCCTCCCCGAGCCCGAGGGCCAGGCACATCTTCGGCAGCTGCGTGGTCTTGCCCGAGCCGGTCTCGCCCGCGACGATCACCACCTGGTGGTCGCGGATCGCGGCCATGATCTCCTCACGGCGCTCCGCCACCGGCAGGTGTTCGGGGAACGTGATCGCGACGGCGTCGTGGGGCGTCGCGGACGGCTGCGCGGCGGGCGTGGAGGGCGGGGGAGTCTGCGTCATGACGGCCTCCATCCTAGGCGCGCGGGGGCCCGGGCCGACCCGGACGGGGCGAATCTGGGACGGACCTGGGACTGGGGCTGAGAGTCCGGATGTGATTCTCTGGAGCCCATGGACACGAACACCGTCTTCCTGTTGGCGGCGATCGGCCTCTATTTCCTCGCGATGATCGCGATCGGCCTGTACGCCTCCCGCAAGAACACCGACCTCGACGACTACATGCTCGCAGGACGCGACATGAAGCCGTCCGTCGCGGCGCTCTCCGCGGGTGCGTCCGACATGTCCGGCTGGCTCCTGATGGGCCTGCCCGGCGCGATCTACGCCGCGGGCCTGGTCGAGGGCTGGATGGCGGTCGGCCTGACCGTGGGCGCGTGGGTGAACTGGCGCGTGGTCGCCCCCCGCCTGCGCTCCTACACCGAGGTGGCCGGGAACTCGATCACGATCCCGTCCTTCCTCGAGAACCGATTCAAGGACCGCACGCACATCCTGCGGATCGTGGCCGGCCTGATCATCCTCGTGTTCTTCACCTTCTACGTGTCCTCGGGCATGGTGGCCGGCGGCAAGTTCGTCGAGTCCACCTTCGGCCCCGACTCCTTCTACGCCCAGGGCATCAGCATCAACTACCTCACCGGCATGCTCGTGGTCGCGGGCATCACGGTGCTCTACACCCTGTTCGGCGGCTTCCTCGGCGCCTCGCTGACGGACGTGGCCCAGGGCATCCTCATGTTCCTCTCCCTGCTGGCCGTCCCCATCGTCGTGATCCTGACCATGGGCGGCTGGGACGCCGTCGTCGAGGGCATCCGCGCCGCCGACGCCGCCGGCGGCGGAGTGAACCACTTCTCGATGTTCGAGAACGCAACGCTGATCGGCGTCCTGTCCTCCCTCGCCTGGGGCCTGGGCTACTTCGGCCAGCCGCACATCATCGTCCGCTTCATGGCCCTGCGCACCCCGCACGACGCGGCCGTCGCCCGGCGCGTCGGCATCGGCTGGATGGCGCTGTCGGTGTTCGGCGCCGTGATGGTGGCCCTCGTGGGCATCGCCTACTTCCAGGCCAACCCCGGCACCACGCTCGAGGACCCGGAGACCGTGTTCCTGGTGCTTGCCTCGATCATGTTCCACCCGTTCGTGGCCGGCCTGGTGCTGGCCGCCGTCCTCGCCGCGATCATGTCCACGCTCTCCTCGCAGCTGATCGTGTGCTCCTCCGCCCTGGTGGAGGACCTCTACATGCTGCGCGGGCGCACCGGGTCCTCGACGTTCACCCTGTGGCTCGGCCGCATCGGCGTGCTGGTGGTGGCGCTCGTGGCGGGTCTGCTCGCCCTCAACCCGGACTCCTCCGTGCTCGAGCTCGTCTCCTTCGCGTGGGCCGGCTTCGGCGCCGCCTTCGGCCCCGTGATCCTGCTCGCCCTGTACTGGCCGCGGTTCACCTCGTGGGGGGCGATGGCCGCCATGGTCACCGGCGCCGCCGTCGCCTGGGCGTGGTCGGAGGCCAGTGCCGAGACGTGGGAGTGGTTCGGCCTGTACGAGCTGCTGCCGGGCTTCGTCGCCGCCCTCGTGGTGGGTGTGGTGGTGTCCCTCGTGACCCAGCGCTCGCGCCGTGTGCAGCGGCGGATCGACGCCGAGTTCACCGGCGCGATCGACATCGTGGCCGGCCGTGAGCCGCACCCGGACGTGGCCCCGGCCGCCATGACGCGGGACGCCGCCGGGGGCTCGACCGCAGCCGCCGCGGATCCGCGCGCGCAGGCGTGAGGCTCTTCCTCGCGATCCGTCCGCCGAGGGCCGTGCTCGACCACCTCGAGCCGGCCTTCGACGGCGTCCGGGACCGGGCCGGACGCGCGCTGTGCTGGACCGAGCCGGAGCAGCGGCACCTGACGCTGGCGTTCCACCCGGAGGTGCCCGCCGGCGCCGTGGACGACGTCGTCGCCGTCGCCGGCCGCATCGCGGCGGGACATGGCCCGCTGGACCTGCACCTGGCCGGAGCGGGGGAGTTCTCGCACCGCACGCTCTGGGTGGGGGTGGGTGGGCAGGTCCGGGAGCTCGGCGCGCTCCTGGCGGAGCCCTGGCTCGCCGACGACGACGGCCGGGACCGCCGGCGCGCCCACCTCACCGTGGCGCCGGTCTCGGGGGCCGCGCTCCGACCTCGGGGTCGGAGGCGGGGCGAGCCCCGTCCGCCGGCGCCGGCCACCGTCCTGCTGGCCGAGGCCGTGCGCGCGCTCGCCGTGTACCGCGGGCCGGAGTGGACCGCCGACGAGGTCGAGGTCGTGGCGTCCCGGCTCGGCGAGGGCCGGTCCGGCGGGCCGCTGCACGAGGTGCTGGCGACCGTCCCGCTGCGCGGCTGAGGGGCCGACGGGGCGGCCGGAGCGGGAGACCCGCCCGGCCGACCCGGCCCCGGGTCAGCCCTCCAGGGGGCCCTGCACCGCGTACAGGCGCTTGTTGGCGAACTCGTCCACGGCCATGGGGCCGAGCTCGCGGCCGAAGCCCGAGCGCTTCACGCCGCCGAAGGGCAGGTTCGCGCCGGCGGCGGAGGCGAGGTTCACGTTCGCCATCCCCACCTCGAGCTGGTCGGCCACGCGCTTGGCCTCGTCCAGGTCCGTGGAGAACACGGCGCCGCCGAGACCGTACTGGGAGTCGTTGGCCAGCGCCACGGCCTCCTCGGCCGAGGACACCTTGTAGACCACGGCGGCCATGCCGAACAGCTCCTGCGTGTAGGCGGGGTTCTCCTGGTCCACGTCCGTGATCACGGCCGGGGAGACGTAGAAGCCCTCGCCCTCCGGGCCGGAGACGCGCTCGCCGCCCACGTGGACGGTGGCGCCGGCCTCCTTGGCCGCGGCGATCTGCTCGGTGAGCCCGTCGGCCGCGGACTCGGAGGACAGCGGGCCGTAGACGTCGGCGTCGCGCGAGGTCGGGTCGCCGGGCTTCATCGCCGAGGAGCGCTGGACCAGCTCATCCACGAAGTCGTCGTAGAGGTCCTCCATGACGATCATGCGCTTGTTCGAGTTGCAGGCCTGGCCCCAGTTGCCCATCCGGGTGGCCAGTGCGTCGCGGGCGGCCGCGCGGGCGTCCGGCGCGGAGAGCACGATGTACGGATCGGAGCCGCCGAGCTCGAGGACGACCTTCTTGAGGTGCCGGCCGGCCTGCTCGGCGACGGCGGCGCCGGCCCGCTCCGAACCGGTGAGGGACACGCCCTGCACGCGCGGATCGGCGATGATCGTGGAGATCTGGTCGTGGGTGGCGAACAGGTTCTGGTACACGCCCTCCGGCAGGCCGGCCTCGGTGAAGAGCTCTTCCAGCAGCTGCGCCACCTGCGGGTTGATCTCGGCGTGCTTGAGCAGGATGGTGTTGCCGAGCACGAGGTTCGGCGCCACGAAACGGGCCACCTGGTACACCGGGAAGTTCCACGGCATGATCCCCAGCAGCGGGCCGATCGGCAGCCGCTGGACGAACGCCTCCTGCCCGGAGAACTGCTTGATCGGCTGGTCCGCGAGCAGCTCCTCGGCCTCGTCCGCGTAGTACCCGAAGATCTGGGCGCTGTAGCGCACCTCGCCGACCGCCGCGCCGAGGGACTTGCCCATCTCCGTGGTGATCAGCGCGGCGATGTCCTTGGAGCGCTCGGCCAGCAGCTCGGAGATCCGCTTCACGACGGCGGCGCGCTCGGCCACCGACTTCCGGGACCACTGCTCGTACGCGGCCTGCGAGGCGTCGAGGGCGTCGGCGATCTGCTGATCCGTGGCGTTGTCGAAGGACTTCAGCAGCTCCCCGGTGGCCGGGTTGATCGTGCGGTAGCCCTGAGAGGCGGAGGTGGTGGTCATCAGTCGTCACCCTTTCGTGTGGACGTCCTGCGTTGAGCTCCCCATCCTGCCGGAGGCCCCCGCTCACTCCCAGATCCCGGACGCCCCTCTTCGCCACGAGCCGAGAAGGTGGGTGTCCACGACCCCGGCGGCCTCCATCAGGGCGAAGCACGTGGTCGGCCCCACGAATCGGCAGCCGTGCGCCTTCAGCGCCCTCGCGAGCGCGCGCGACTCCTCCGAGGCCGAGGGGACCTGCGCCACCGTCTCCGGCCGTGGGGTCGCGGCAGGCTGGTGCGCCCAGACCAGCCCCGCCAGACCGCGGGCCGGCCGGTCGCCGTCGCCGTGCCAGGCGGGGCCCGCGCCGGGGGAGCCCGGGTGCAGCGGGGTGAACCGCTCGCCGCGCATCCCGACGACGGCCTGCGCGTTCGCGATCGCCGCCTCGATCTTGCGCCGGTTCCGGATGATGCCGGGGTCCGCCAGCAGCGCCTCGACCTCCGCGTCCCCGAACGCCGCGACGGCGTCCGCGTCGAAGCCCGCGAACACCTCCCGGAACCGGGGCCGCTTGGCCAGGACGGTCCGCCAGCTCAGGCCCGACTGGAACGCCTCGAGGACGAGGCGCTCGAACAGGCCCCGCTCGTCCGTGACGGGCAGGCCCCACTCCGTGTCGTAGTACTCCCGCAGCAGCGGATCCCGTGCCGCCCACGGCGGGCGGGCCCGCCCGTCCTCACCCACGACGACGCCACTCGGCGGCGCCTGTCGCCCGTCGGCCGGTGGATCCTCGGCGAGGGTGGAGACGGGGGCGGGGAGGCCGTCGTCGGCGTGGTGCGCGCTCATGCATCCGAGCCTAGGAGCGGCCCCGGACATCCGGAACCGGAACGCGACGCCCGGGGACGCCACGCCGTCTGCGGACACCTGTGCAGGAGGCACGGCCGGACCTCGTCACTCGAGCCGCCCGGCCCGCAGCCGCCACGTGTGGTCGCACCGGGCCGCCACGGCGGGGTCGTGCGTGACGACCACGATCGCCCGCTCCGGCTGGGACATGGAGCGGAAGAGCCCCATCACCTCGTCGGTGCGCTCCTCGTCCAGGGCGCCCGTCGGCTCGTCGGCGAGCAGCAGGGAGGGCCCCATGATCACGGCCCGGGCGATGGCCACGCGCTGGCGCTCGCCGCCGGAGAGCCGGCCGACGGGGTGGTGGAGACGGTCTCCGAGCCCGAGGCGCGTCAGAAGCTCGGCGGCCATGGTGCGGCGCTCCCGCTTCGAGGTGCGCGGCCGCGCGTAGAGCAGCGGCAGGGCCGCGTTGTCCACGGCGGTCGCCCGATCGATGAGCAGATGGTCCTGGAGCACGATGCCGCACGTCCGGTTCCGGTAGGCGTCGCCGTCGGACGACCACGGTGCCGGCAGGCTCCGCCCGGCCACACGGATGCTCCCGGCGTCCGGTGTGTCAAGGCAGGCGAGGAGCCGCAGCAGGGTCGACTTGCCGGACCCGGAGGGTCCCATGATCGCGTGGACGCCGCCCCCGGGGACCTGGAGCGAGACGCCGCGGAGCACGGGGACATCCCCGGCGGGGCCGCGGTAGGAGCGGTGTACGTCGTGCACGGTGAGCAGGGACATCACACGGTCCTTTCGACGAGTGCCGCCGTGCGGACGGCCCGGTGCAGCTGGCGGAGGGGATGACGGGTGCACGCAGCGGCGATCGCCAAGACGACCGCCAGCCCGACCACGACGACGGCAGGCGCCGGACGCAGTCCGCCCGCTTCCGAGGCGATGCCGAGGCCGAGCAACGATCCGAGCACGGCCGGAATGCCCCATACCGCGGCCACGGATGTGGCGATCCGGAGCCGGATCAGTCGTCTGGGCGCCCCGACCGTCAGGTGCGCCAGCCACGTGGGCGTGAGTCGACGGGTCATGGTCGTCAGGAGGCTCACCACCGTCACGACGGCGCTGGCAAGCCCGGCGGTGTAGGCGGTGACCATGAGCGCGGCACCGCGGGCTTCTCGGGCGATCGGAGACCTGGCCGAGGCGATCGGGGCCAACTCGGCGACCACGCCCGTCTCGTCCTCGAGGACGTCGAGTACCGCTCTCACCTCGGAGGCCGCGTCCTGGCATGCCACGACGGAACCGTAGACCGCCGCGAGCTGGGCCGGTTCGATCAGGCCGGCCATGGTCGTCGTGCTGGTGACGATGACGGGCGACTCACCCAGGGGCCAGAGGGATCCGTCGGCCCGCGGCGCGGCCGCGTCCCCGGGGAGTGGGCCGGCATAGCTGTGGGGTGTGGACCCCACGTACACGGTGCCGCCCGGTGCCCCGGAGGTGATCGCGGCGGGAGCGAAGTACACACCCTCGGCGGGACTGACGGCAGCAGCGGCGCCGAACTCCCGGGCCAGACCAGGCGTGGCGATGACCGCCCCCTGCAGCCGGGGGTCCTCGATTCCGATGGCGTCCGTCACGAGGAAGGCACGGGGGTCGACTCCGTCGACATGGGCGGCGAACGCCCGGGAGACGGTGTCGACGGCGCGGGGGTGGAGGTCGGTCGTGACGGCGGGGTCCAGGATCCTGGTTGCCACCAGGCCCGACGACTCGGCGTCCTCGAGCACCTCGAGCGCCGTGGTCACTCCGCCGGCGACGCCCAGGGCCAGTCCGAACACGACCGACGCCACGGTCGTGTGCAGCAGGGACAGGAACAGCAGTCCGGGCGTGTCGAACAGGTCGCGGAGGCCGTCCGCAACGGCCCGCATGGCTGCCGTCATGCGTGTGCCCTTCGGACCCAGAGGGTGGACAGGGTCGTGCCGAGGATGAGGATGGCGTCCACGACGAGCACGGCGGACCAGAGGAGAGCGGTGTCGCCGGTGAGACCGATCTCCGCGTCCCACCGGGGCCATGCCACGAGCCAGACTCCGCCGGCACTCGCGGCGGCGGTCGTCCAGGCGACCATGGCGGGCCGGACACCGAGCCGGGCCGCTCGCAGTGGGGAGGCACCGACGAGGCGGTGCGAGGTGACGGCAGGGAGCAGTCGACTGCGCAGGGTCGTGCGCCAGACGACCTGTGCGCCCAGCAGGGCGAAGCCGGCGATCACGGCGAGCAGGGGCACATGGACACTGCGTCGCATCGCTGCCTCCCACGGCGGCGGGAGCGGGACGACGTCGACGACGACACCGGCCCGCCGCAGCGATTGGACGAGCTCGTCGACCTGGGCCGGTGAGCCGCCGATCACGCCGGCAAGGGACGAACTGTCGGTGGAGAGGAACGGGACCAGGAGGTCTGCTTCGGTGGCGCGATCCGGCGCGGAGGAGAGGTCTCGGACGACGACCCGATCGACGTCCGGCCAGCTCAGTTCGCCCGCAGCGGCACGTGCGGCAAAGGGGGAGGTGCTGGGGACGACCGCGGTCGGGGCGACGCCATCCGGGAGCACGTCCAGAGCAGGTCGGCCGGCGAGGGCAGTCACGTGGGGGCTCGTGGACGTGGCCGCAGAGCCGGAGTCCGGTCCCGTCAGCGACGTCCGGATCATGGGCCAGGCCTCGCCAGCGGGGAATGCCGAGATCTCGTACACCGTGCCGTCCATGCGCCAGCGTTCCTCCTTCTCCACCCCGACGTAGGACGCGAGGAGCGCTGCTGTTCCGAGCGTGATCAGGAGAAGGAGGAATCTCGAGACGAGCATCCGGGTCATCACGGCTGGCCCGAGGAGAGCTGAGCGGCTGGATGATGCCTCACCTGGGAAGCGCCCCTGGGGTGCGGACCGGCGGGGTCATGTCGACTTTCACGTCATATTCCATCCACTCAATTCCTGTGGGCGAATGGGACACGCATCACAGGGGCCTGACGGAATAGTGAGCCCAGTGTGTGTGTGAGTCAAGAGGCATCACCACTCGATCGACCACCGAGCGCACTGCCCCGTCCGTGGGGCCGCGCCTTCGCCGTCCCGGAGGGCCTTGTCCTGGCGATCGCGTCATGACCTGGTGGCGGCCCTCAGGTCATGACGCGATCGTCAGGTGGCGCAGGGGCGGGCCATCCCGCCCCACCTCACCCCGCGTCCGGCCTCAGGCGTCCGAGGCGGTGCGGATCGTCGGCTCGGGCAGGTACACGGACCCGCCGGCGGCCCGGAACTCCGCGGACTTCGCGGCCATGCCGGCCTCGGCGATCCGCGCCTGCTCGGACGCGCCGCCGAACTCGCTGCGGATGTCCTGGCTGATGCGCATGGAGCAGAACTTCGGCCCGCACATCGAGCAGAAGTGGGCGGTCTTGGCGGGCTCGGCCGGCAGCGTCTCGTCGTGGTACTCCTCGGCGAGCTGCGGATCCAGGCCGAGGCCGAACTGGTCGCGCCAGCGGAACTCGAAGCGCGCCTTGGACAGCGCGTCATCGCGGTCGCGGGCGCCGGGGTGGCCCTTGGCGACGTCGGCGGCGTGCGCGGCGATCTTGTAGGTGATCACGCCCGTCTTCACGTCGTCCCGGTCCGGCAGGCCCAGGTGCTCCTTGGGCGTGACATAGCAGAGCATCGCGGTGCCGTAGCGGGCGATCTCGGTGGCGCCGATGGCCGAGGTGATGTGGTCGTACGCCGGGGCGATGTCCGTGACGAGGGGGCCGAGCGTGTAGAACGGGGCGCCCTTGCACAGCTCCTGCTGGCGCTCCACGTTCTCCCGCACCAGGTGCAGCGGGATGTGGCCGGGGCCCTCCACCATGACCTGGACGTCGTACGCCCACGCCCGCTCCGTCAGCTCGGCGAGCGTGTCGAGCTCGGCGAACTGGGCGGCGTCGTTGGCGTCCGCCACGGAGCCCGGCCGCAGGCCGTCGCCCAGGGAGAACGCGACGTCGTAGCGCGCGAAGATCTCGCAGAGCTCGTCGTAGTTCTCGTAGAGGAAGTTCTCCTTGTGGTGGCCCAGGCACCAGCCGGCCATGATCGAGCCGCCGCGGGAGACGATGCCGGTCACGCGGTCCGCGGACAGCGGCACGTGGCGCAGCAGCACGCCGGCGTGCACGGTCATGTAGTCCACGCCCTGCTCGCACTGCTCGATCACGGTGTCGCGGAAGATCTCCCAGGTCAGGGCCTGGTGGTCGCCGCCGACCTTCTCGAGGGCCTGGTAGATCGGCACGGTGCCGATCGGCACGGGGGAGTTGCGCAGGATCCACTCGCGGGTGGTGTGGATGTCGTCGCCCGTGGACAGGTCCATCACGGTGTCCGCGCCCCAGCGGGTGGCCCACTGCAGCTTCGAGACCTCCTCGGCGATCGACGACGTCACCGCCGAGTTGCCGATGTTCGCGTTGACCTTCACGGCGAACGCCTTGCCGATGATCATCGGCTCCGACTCGGGGTGGTTCACGTTCGCCGGGATGATGGCGCGGCCGGCCGCGACCTCGGAGCGCACCAGCTCCACGTCCACGCCCTCGCGCAGGGCGACGTAGCGCATCTCCGGGGTGATCTCGCCGCGCCGGGCGTAGTGCATCTGGGTGACGCGCGCGCCCTCCTTGGCGCGCAGCGGGGGGCGGCGCTCGCCGGCCCACTCCTGTGAGGCGGCGCCGCGGCGCACGGCCGAGCGGCCGTCGTCGAGCAGGTCGCGCTCGCGGCCCTCGTACTCCTCGACGTCGCCGCGGGCGCGGATCCACTCGGCGCGCTGGGCCGGCAGGCCGCGCTCGGGCACGGAGCCCGGGCCCATGGTGCGGTAGACGGTCAGGGGCGCGTTGGGCGTGCCGTCGGGGGAGTCGTCCTGGTGGACCTCGGTGACGGGCACGCGGATGCCGTGCTCGGCGTCCTCGAGCCATCCCAGACGGTGCGTGGGGTAGTTCTCCTCGGCGACGACCTCGGCCGTCGACTCGGCTGCGGGCAGGGGGGTGCGCTCGGAAACGGACATGGCCGCTGCTCCTTCTTCCTTCGCCGGAATGACCCGGACAGGTTCAGACGGTCTCCGGGCGGCGTCAGCCCGGTCTCAGCCCCGTGCCGTGGGGCTCCCGTGGGATGCGAGCGACCCTAGCACGTCCCCCGCGGCGCCTCACCGTCCGCCGTCCGGCCATGCGGCCGGGCGCTCAGGCGCGCGCCGCGCGGGCCGCCCGGCGGCGTACCGTGGAGCGCTCGACGATCCACGTCACGACCAGCATCACGATGATGACGAGGCCGGCGTAGCCGAGGACGGGGTAGACGGTGCCCACGAGGTCGGAGAAGCCGACGCTCGAGAGCAGGGTGGCGGCCAGGGCCGTGACGACGGCGATGACCCAGCCCGGCACGCGGCGCATCGAGGACAGCAGGGCGATGCGCTCCACCCCGCCGTACAGGCACGAGACCGCCGTCGTGAACTGCGCCAGCAGCAGGACGACCGTGTACAGCAGGGCGGCCCAGCCGCCGATCATCGCGGCCAGCTCGACCATGGGCAGCTCGGCGCGGCCGATCAGCTGGGCGTGGGCGGTCAGCGCGGCCATCACCGCGCCGGCCATCACCACGAGGCCCAGGGCCCCGAGCCCGGCCCCGGCGACGAGGGAGCGGCCCGACGAGGAGCTCTCCTCGCCGATCGGGGCGAGCACCGCGTAGGCCAGCTGGATGTTGAAGGCCACGTACAGCACGCCCGAGAGCCACCACTGGTTGATCAGCGGGGACGAGGTCACGAGCGCGGCGACGTCGTCCACCGCGGCCCCCGGGTTCGCCAACCCCCACACCGCGACGCCGACGGCGACCACGATGATCAGGGGGACCACCACGGCCTGGACGCGCACGAGGCCCGTGATGCCGGCCAGCACCGAGACCACGCAGACGGTGGCCATCACCAGCGAGCCCACGAGCGAGGGCAGCCCGAACGCGGTGTGCACCGCCGCCCCGGCCCCGGCCAGCATGATCACCAGCGTCCCCAGCAGGGACGTGGTGATGGACAGGTCCGCGAACCAGGTGGGCACGCGCGACGTCGTGGGGTTCACGATCCGGTGGATGTCCGTGGTCCGCAGCTTCTGCGCCAGCCGCAGCACGATCACCGCGAGCAGGAAGAACAGCGCGCCGGCGATCACGAGCGCCCCCGTGCCGCCCCAGAGGCCGAAGCTCACGAAGTACTGCAGGATCTCGTTGCCCGAGGCGTACCCGGCGCCGATGGTGGTGCCGATGAACGTGGCGGCGATCCCGAGCGGGGAGGTCGGCCGCAGCGGCGCCGACTCCTCGGCTCGGCCGGGGTGCGCGGGAGAGCTCTCTGTGACGTGGGACATGCGACTACATTCTCATGGGCGGGATCGGCCCGGCCCGGGCGGCCGATCCGCCCCGACCCGAAGGAGCCCCCGCATGACCTCCGCCGTCCCCCGTGTGCTCAGCATCGCCGGCTCCGACTCCGGCGGCGGCGCCGGTGTCCAGGCCGACCTGAAGACCATCGCCGCGTGGGGCGGCTACGGGATGACCGCGATCACCGCGATCACCGCCCAGAACACGCAGGGCGTGCAGGCCGTCCACCCGCTGCCGGTGGACGTGGTGCGCGCCCAGCTCGACTCGGTCGCCGCCGACATCGCCGTGGACGTCGTGAAGATCGGCATGCTCGGCACGGTGGAGCTCATGCGGGCCGTCGCCGGCTGGCTCGAGGAGACCCGGCCCGCCGTCGTCGTGCTGGACCCGGTCATGGTGGCCTCGAGCGGGGACGCCCTCACCGCGGTGGGCGACGACGACGGGCGCGCCGCGTGGGCCCGGCTGCTGCGGGTGGCGCACCTGGTGACACCCAACCTGCCCGAGCTGGCCCGGCTGACCGGGCGGGACGCGACGGACTGGGACGCCGCCCTCGACGCGGCGCGGGGCCTGGCCGCCGAGCACGGGGTGACGGTGCTGCTCAAGGGCGGGCACCTGGACGAGACCGAGGCGCCCGAGGCCGCAGCGGCGGAGGTGCCGGACGCCGTCGTGCGCGTGGGCGGGGCCGTGCACGAGGTGCGCGGCCCGCGCGTGACGACCCGCGCCTCGCACGGCACCGGCTGCACCCTCTCCTCGGCCCTGGCCACGCTGGCCGGGGCGGGCCTGAGCTGGGAGGACGCACTCGAGCGGGCCAAGCCGTGGCTGGCCGACGCGATGCGGGCGGGGGAGGCGCTCGCGGTCGGGGACGCCTCGCGGCCGACGTGGCACGGGCCCGTCGACCACGGTCATGCGCAGCGGGGCTGAGGGCGGGACCTCCGGGCTTCGACACGTTCGAGGCGGGAAATCCGGCGAATACGCACCTCGGGACGTCCCATGAGGTCGATTTCCCGCCTCGAATGCCGGTGACCCGGACCTCCCGCTCCGCTCGAGCGTCCGGGTCCGCAGAACCCAGAAGAGCCGGACCACCGTGTCGCCACGGGGGTCCGGCTCTGTTCGCTCGTGCCCCCGGCAGGATTCGAACCTGCGGCCTTCTGCTCCGGAGGCAGACGCTCTATCCCCTGAGCTACGGAGGCGGGGGTCGCGACGCGTCGAGCGCGTTGCGGACTCGTCGACTCTACACCATCAGGACGGCCCGTCCGTGACCTCCCCGCGGGGCGCGTCAGCCGGGCAGGCCCGCGCGCAGGGTCCGGGCCGCGGCCTCGGGGTCCTCGGCCTGCGTCACGGCGCGGACCACCACGATCCGTTCCGCCCCGGCCGCGCGGACCTCGGGCAGCCGGTCCGCGTCGACGCCGCCGATGGCGAACCACGGCCGCGCCCCCGCCGGGTCCTCCGCGTCCAGGCGTGCGGCGAGGGTCGGCAGTTCCAGTCCGACGGCGGCCCGGCCCGGCTTCGTGGGCGTCGCCCACACCGGCCCCGTGCAGAAGTAGTCCAGGCCGTCCTCCGCGCGGGCGCCGCGCACCTGCGCCTCGGTGTGGCACGAGCGGCCGAGCACCACGTCCGGGCCCAGCAGGGCGCGGCACTGCGCGGTGGTCAGGTCGGTCTGGCCCGTGTGGAACACGTCCACCCCGGCCAGGGCGGCGACGTCGGCGCGGTCGTTGGCGGCCGAGAGCGCCCCGTGCTCCCGGGCCAGCGGGACGAGCGTGGCGAAC
Organism: Micrococcus sp. Mcc89; assembly: GCF_024519795.1. Lineage (NCBI taxonomy): Bacteria > Bacillati > Actinomycetota > Actinomycetes > Micrococcales > Micrococcaceae > Micrococcus > Micrococcus sp. Mcc89. Next base: position 100,346 of record NZ_JALJRI010000030.1, read on the forward strand.
GCGGCCAGCTCGACCGCCACGTCCACGGCCTTGTCCCGCACCTGGATCACGTCTACTCCGCCGCGGAACGCCGCCGCGCAGAAGTCGGCGAACGCGGCCGTGTCGAGCGTGCCGTCCGGGCGCAGGAACCGCTGCAGGTCGGTGCAGACGTACAGCCGGGAGGCGGCGAGGCGGGCGCGGCGGCGCGCGCCGGGGCCGGTGCCGCCGTCGTCGCGGCCGGCCGCGGTCATCAGGAGCGGATCGGGGGAGTGCATGCGCCCACTGTGGCAGACTGGCCGCTGTTCCATGGGAGCCCGGGCCGCACACGCCGGGCTGAGAGGGCCGCAGGGGCGCACCGCGCCGGCGCGGCCGACCATCACCACTCGATGCGGGTCATGCCGCCGTGAGGAGGACCGGTCCGTGCACGTGGCCGTCGTCGGGGCCGGGATCATCGGCCTCACCGCCGCCGTGCGTCTGCGTGCCGCAGGCCACGCCGTCACCCTGATCGCCCCCGAGCTGGACGCCGCCGGGCGCCCGCACGCCGTGGCCGGGGCCACCCACGCCGCGGCGGGGATGCTCGCGCCGCTCGCCGAGACCCAGTTCAGCCAGGACGACCTCGCCCCGCTGCTGCAGGCCGGCTGGGAGGCCTACCCGGCCCTCGTGGACCTGCTCGCCGCCTTCACCGATGTGGAGACGGGCTTCCTCGCACAGGGCGCCTGGATCGTGGCCGCGGACCCCTCGGACGCCCGCGCCTGGGACCACGTGCTCGAGCACGCCTCGATCCTCGGTCGCCGGGTCGAGCCCGTCTCCGTCCGCGCGCTGCGCCGCGCCGAGCCCGCCCTGGCCCCGGGCCTGGCCGCCGGCTTCGACGCCCCGGACGACCATCAGGTGGACCCGCGACGGCTCGCCGCCGCCTGCGTCGCCGCCCTGCGCGCCGAGACCGGACCCGACGGCGGCCCGCTCCCGGTCGGCGCCGGACCCGCCGCCCGGTTCGTGGCCGGACGCGTCACCGCCGCCGGCCCGGAGGGCGAGGGGGTGCGCCTCACGCTGGCCGACGGGGGCGTCCTCACCGCCGACGGCGCGGTCCTCGCCGCGGGCCTGGGCCACCGCGGGATCGGCGGCGCGGCCACCGCCGTCGAGGTCCCGCTGCGCCCCGTCCACGGCGACGTGCTGCGTCTGCGGGTGCGCCCCGAGCAGCTGCTGCCGGGGGAGTCGCACCTGATCACCCGCACCGTCCGCGGCCTCGTCCACGGGCGCCAGGTCTACCTCGTGCCCCGCGCGGACGGCACCCTCGTGGTCGGCGCCTCGGCCCGCGAGGACGGCCTGGCCGGCACCTCCGCCGGGGCCGTGCTGGACCTGCTCGCCGACGCCGCCGCGATCCTGCCCGCCGTCCGCGAGTGCGAGCTGGTCGAGATCACCACCGCCGCCCGCCCCGGCACCCCCGACGACGCCCCGCGCGTGCTCGCCGTGCCCGAGGCTCCGGGCGCCGTCGTCGCCACCGGCTTCCACCGTCACGGGATCCTGCTCGCCCCCTGGGCGGCCGGGCGGATCCTCGAGCTGCTGCACGCCCGCCTGAAGGAGATCGCATGAGCACCCTCCCCCTGACCCTCAACGGAGAGCCCGCCGAGCTGGCCGTGGCCACCGTCCGCGACGTCGTCGCGCACGTCACCGGGCGCGCGATCGGCGAGGACGGCGCCGCCGCGGACGGGCGGCGGCTCGGCGTGGCCGTGGCGGTCGGCGGCGAGGTCGTGCCCCGGTCGGCCTGGGCCACCCGGGAGCTGGCCGCCGGGGACGAGGTCGACGTCGTCACCGCGGTGCAGGGGGGCTGAGCGATGGCCGAGCACCGCACCCCGCCCGCCGCCCCCGCGATCCCGCCGCTGCGGATCGGCGGCTACGACCTGGCCTCCCGGCTCATCATGGGCACGGGCGGCATCACCGACCTGACCGCCCTCGAGGGCGCCCTCGTCGCCTCCGGCACCACGCTCACCACCGTGGCGCTGCGCCGCTGGTCCGCGGACACCCGTGACGGCCTGGTCGCGCTGCTGGACCGCCTCGGCATCGACGTGCTGCCCAACACCGCCGGCTGCTACACCGCCCGGGACGCCGTGCTCACCGCCCGGCTCGGCCGGGAGGCGCTCGAGACCGACCTCGTGAAGGTCGAGGTCATCGCCGATGAGCGCACCCTGCTGCCCGACGTCGTCGAGACCCTCGAGGCCACCGAGCGGCTCGCCGCCGACGGCTTCACCGTCCTGGCCTACACCTCGGACGACCCCGCCATGGCGCTGCGCCTCGAGCAGGCCGGCGCCGCCGCCGTCATGCCGCTGGGCTCGCCGATCGGCTCGGGGCTGGGCATCCTCAACCGCGCACACCTGGAGCTGATCGTCTCCCGCGCCTCCGTGCCGATCGTGCTCGACGCCGGCGTGGGCACCGCCTCGGACGTCGCCCTGGCGATGGAGGCCGGCTGCGACGCCGTGCTCGCCGCCTCGGCGATCACGCGCGCCGCCGAGCCCGCCCGCATGGCCCACGCGTGCCGGCTCGCGCTCGAGGCGGGCTTCCACGCCCGCCGTGCCGGGCGCATCCCGCGCCGCGAGCACGCCCTGGCCTCCTCGCCGATGGCCGGGCGGGTCACGGCCGAGGAGGACGAGCGGTGACCGCCGCCCGCGAGCCCCGCGACCTCACCGCGCTGTCCGACACCCAGCTGGAGCGCTTCGCCCGCCACCTGAGCCTGGACGGCTTCGGCCCCGAGGCCCAGCTGGCGCTGCTGCGCTCCCGCGTCCTCGTGGTCGGCGCCGGCGGCCTCGGGGCGCCCGTGCTGACCTACCTCGCCGCCGCGGGCGTGGGGGAGGTCCACGTGATCGACGACGACATGGTGGACCGCTCCAACCTGCACCGCCAGGTGATCCACGCCGAGGCGGACCTCGGCCGCCCCAAGACCGCCTCCGCCGCCGCGACGATGCGCGGCCTGCACCCCGAGGTGCGCGTGGTCGAGCACCGCGAACGCCTGACCGCGGCCAACGCGCTCGAACGGGTCGGCGCCGTGGACCTCGTGCTCGACGGCACGGACAACTACGCGACCCGCTACCTCGTGGCCGACGCGTGCGAGATCGCGGGCGTGCCCGTGGTGTGGGGCGCGATCCTGCGGTTCGCGGGGCAGGTGAGCGTGTTCGCCCCGGGCGGGCCGCTGTACCGGGACGTGTTCCCGGAGCGGCCCGAACCCGGCGAGGCGCCCTCGTGCGCGCAGGCCGGAGTGCTCGGGGTGCTGCCCGGGATCATCGGCTCCCTCATGGCGGCCGAGGCGATCAAGCTGCTCTCCGGGGTGGGTGAGCCCCTGGTCGGGCGGCTGCTCTCCGTGGACGCCCTGACGATGCGCTTCCGTGAGCTGCGGCTCGTGCCCGACCCCGAGCGGACCCCCGTGACGGACCTGTCCGCCCACGCGGACCAGGCCCCCCGCCCGGACGACGCCGGCGCCCCCGGCTCGGCGGAGGCGTGCGGCGCCGCGGGCGGGGAGATCGCCCCCGCCGCGCTGGCCGCCCTGCTCGCCGACCCCGCCCGGGCCGCGTCCCTCACCCTGCTCGACGTCCGCGAGGACTGGGAGCGCCGCCTGCGCCGGGTCGAGGCCCCCGCGACGGTGGCCGATCGGCACGTCCCGCTCGAGGCCGTCCTCGCGGAGCCGGCGGCCCTCGCGCCCGGGCAGGACCGCGTCCTGGTGGTCTACTGCGCCGCCGGAGCCCGCTCGGCCCGGGCGCGGGACGCCGTCGTCGGGGCCGACCCGAGCGCCGGCGGGCGCGTCCTGTCCCTCGCCGGCGGCCTCGCCGCCTGGCCCGCCTGACCCCCATCCCGACGAACCCTGCGAGATGGCCCCCACCGCGGGCCGGAGGGGGCCATCTCGCAGGGTTCGTTCGCACGCGCACGGGCGCGGCGGCCCTTCCGTAGACTTGCGCGGGTGAAGCCCGAAGACCTCTCCGCCCTGCTGTCCGCTGTCCTCACCGACGCCGTCGATGCCGGTGACCTCCCCGCCGCGCTGCGGGAGGAGATCACCCCCGCGCGCGTGAAGGTGGAGCGACCCCGCAGCCGCGAGCACGGCGACTGGGCCACCAACGTCGCCCTCCAGCTGGGCAAGAAGGCCGGGATGGCCCCGCGCGACCTCGCCGGGCTCGTGGCCGAGCGCCTGACCGGGAAGCCGGGCATCGCCGCCGTCGACGTCGCCGGCCCCGGCTTCCTCAACGTCACCCTGGACGCGGCCTCGGCCGGTGCCCTGGCCCGCGAGATCGTCGAGGCCGGCCCGGAGTACGGCCGCAACGACGCCCTGGCCGGGCACACCGTGAACATGGAGTTCGTCTCCGCCAACCCCACCGGCCCGCTGCACATCGGCCACACCCGCTGGGCCGCGCTGGGCGACGCGATCGCCCGCCTGCTGCGCGCCTCGGGCGCGGACGTCACCGCCGAGTACTACGTCAACGACGCCGGCAACCAGATGAACGTGTTCGCCGACTCGGTCCTCGCCCGCCTGCACGGCCGCGACGTCCCCGCGGGCGGCTACCCGGGCGCGTACGTGCAGGAGCTGGCCGACGCCGTCGCCCTCGAGCACCCGGACGTGCGTGAGCTGACGGACGAGGCCGCCCGCCCGGTGGTCCGCGAGGCCGCGTACCGGCTCCAGATGCAGGACATCAAGGACACGCTCGCCGCCTTCGACGTGCACTTCGACGTGTTCACCTCGGAGCAGACGCTCCACGACTCCGGCGCGATCGACCAGGCCGTGCAGCGGCTGCGCGAGCAGGGCCACATCGAGGACCGCGAGGGCGCCGTGTGGCTCAAGACCACCGACTTCGGCGACGACAAGGACCGCGTGCTCATCCGCGCCAACGGCGAGCCCACCTACTTCGCCGCCGACGCCGCCTACTACCTCCACAAGCGCGACCGCGGCTTCGAGGAGAAGGTGTACCTGCTCGGCGCCGACCACCACGGCTACGTGAACCGCCTCAAGGCGATCGCCGCCGCCGCCGGCGACGACCCCGCGACGAACATCGAGATCCTCATCGGCCAGCTCATCTCGGTCAACGGCGCGAAGCTCTCCAAGCGCGCCGGCAACATCATCGAGCTCAAGGACCTCGTGGAGTGGCTCGGCCGCGACGCCCTGCGCTACGACCTGGCCCGCTACCCCGCGGACTCGCCCCTGACGATCGACCCCGAGCTGCTGCGCTCCGCCACGAACGACAACCCCGTCTACTACGTGCAGTACGCCCACGCCCGCGCCTCGGGCGCGGCGCGCACCGCGCAGGCCCACGGCGTGGACCGCTCCGAGTTCGACGCCGCCCTGCTCACCCACGCCACCGAGTCGGAGCTGCTGGCCCAGCTGGCGGAGTTCCCGGCCGTCGTCGGCGCGGCGGCGCGCCTGCGCGAGCCCCACCGCGTGGCCCGACACCTCGAGGTGATCGCCGGGGCCTACCACTCGTGGTACGCAGCCTGCCGCATCGTGCCCCTGCCCACCGACGACGGGACGCCGCGTCCCGTCGAGACCCTCAACCGCACCCGCCTGTGGCTCAACGACGCCACCGCCCAGGTGCTGGCCAACGGCCTCGGCCTGCTCGGCGTGACCGCCCCGGAGAAGATGTGAGCGCCCGGATGACGACGCCGCAGCCCGCCCCCGCCTCCCCGCTCGCCCCCGCCTGGCTCCCCGCGCCGGGGGACCCGGACGCGCTCGTGCCCGGCCTGTGGGCCGCCGGCGTGGACCGCGCCGCCGACGGCGAGCTCACCGTCCAGGGCCTGCGCGCGAGCGCGCTCGCCGCGGAGTTCGGCACGCCGCTGCTCGTGGTGGACGAGGACGACTTCCGCGCCCGCGCCCGCGCGTTCCGCGAGGGCTTCGACACCGCGTTCGCCGACCTGTGCGGGGGAGCGGACGTCTACTACGCCGGCAAGTCCATGCTCACCCTCTCCACCGCCCGCTGGGCGGCCGAGGAGGGCCTGCGCGTGGACACCGCCTCCGGCGGCGAGCTGGCGATCGCGCTGGCCGCCGGCGTCGACCCGGCCCACATCGGCCTGCACGGCAACAACAAGTCGGACGCCGAGCTGCGCACCGCCCTCGAGGCGGGCGTGGGCCGGATCATCGTGGACTCGCTCGACGAGCTCACCCACCTGGCCGCGCTCGCGGCCGAGGCCGGCCGCCGCGCCCCCGTGATGCTCCGGCTGACCCCGGGCGTGCACGCGCACACCCACGACTTCATCGCCACCGCGCACGAGGACCAGAAGTTCGGGCTCTCCCTGGCCCCGGCGTCCACCGACCGGGACGGCAACGTGGCCGGCCGCTCGCCGGCCGCCGTCGCCGTGGCCGCGGCCCTGGCGGCCGAGTCGATCGACCTGCTGGGCGTGCACTGCCACATCGGGTCCCAGATCTTCGAGGCCGAGGGCTTCGGGCTGGCGGCCGGACGCGTGCTCGAGTTCCTCGCCGAGATCAAGGCCGAGCACGGGGTGGAGCTGGCCGAGCTCGACCTCGGCGGCGGCCACGGCATCGCCTACACGGCCGTGGACGAGCCGCGCCCGGCCGCGGAGATCGCCGACGCCCTCGCCGACGACGTCCAGAAGACCGTCGAGCGCCTCGGCCTGAGGTGCCCGCGGGTCTCGCTCGAGCCGGGGCGGGCCATCTCGGGCCCCGCGGGGCTGACCCTCTACACGGTCGGGGTGACCAAGACCGTGGACGCGGACGCCCCCGACGGCGGCACCGCGGCCCGCCGCTACGTCGCCGTGGACGGCGGCATGTCCGACAACCCGCGTCCCGTGCTCTACGACGCCGACTACACCGCCGTCTCCGCGCGCCGCACCTCGGAGGCCGAGCCGGCGCTCTCCCGTGTGGTGGGCAAGCACTGTGAGTCCGGCGACATCCTGGTCCGCGACGTGTACCTGCCGGCCGACCTGGGCCGCGGCGACCTGCTGGCCGTGCCGGCCACGGGCGCGTACACGCACGTGATGTCCTCGAACTACAACGCGCTGGCCCGCCCGGCCGTCGTCGCGGTCTCCGGCGGGCAGGCGCGGGTGATCATCCGCCGCGAGACGCAGGAGGACCTGTTCGCCCGCGAGGCCGATCCGCGCCTCGCCCGCTGAGGACGCGGGCGAGGCGCACCCGGCCGTCGGCCTCGGGCCCGGGTGGGTCCGTCCCGCTCTGCGGACACCGAGTGTCGCGCGGTGGGACGGGCCGGGGCGCCGCGCTAGATTCGAGGCCAGCCGGGCCGCGCGGTCGCGCGGGCCCGACCCACCCTGGATCACGGAGGACCATGCCCCAGCACACCGACGCCCCCACCGCACTCAAGGTCGCCCTGCTGGGCGGCGGGACCGTGGGGTCCCAGACCGCCCGGATCCTCACCGAGGACGCCGACATCCTGCGGGACCGCGTGGGCGCCGACCTCGAGCTCACGGGCATCGCGGTGCGGGACACGGGCGCGACGCGCGACTGGCAGGCGGACCCGGCGCTCTACACGACCGACGCCGAGGCGCTCGTGGACGGCGCGGACGTCGTCATCGAGCTGATGGGCGGCATCGAGCCGGCCCGCACCCTGATCCTGCGCGCCCTGGCCGCCGGCACGTCCGTGGTGACCGGCAACAAGGCACTGCTGGCCCAGCACGGCGAGGAGCTGTACGCCGCGGCCGCCGCCACCGGCGCGCAGCTCAGCTTCGAGGCCGCCGTCGCCGGCGCCATCCCGATCCTGCGCCCGCTGCGCGACTCCCTGGGCGGCGACCGCGTCACCCGCGTGATGGGCATCGCCAACGGCACCACCAACTTCATCCTCGACCGGATGGACTCCGAGGGGGCGGACTTCGACGACGCCCTCGCCGAGGCCCAGCGGCTCGGCTACGCCGAGGCCGACCCGACCGCCGACGTCGAGGGCCACGACGCCGCCGCGAAGGCCGCGATCCTGGCGACCATCGCGTTCGGGGCGCCGTACACACTGGACCAGGTGGCCGTCGCGGGCATCACCGCGATCACGGCCGAGGACAACGCCGCCGCCGCGGAGGCGGGCTACGTCATCAAGCTGCTGGCGATCGCCGAGCGCGGCCGCGCCGCCGACGGCGCCGAGGGCGCGGTCCTGCGCGTGCACCCCACCCTGCTGCCGCGGGAGCACCCGCTGGCCTCCGTGCGCGGGGCGTTCAACGCCGTCTTCGTGGAGGCCGACAACGCCGGCGAGCTCATGTTCTACGGTCCCGGCGCCGGCGGCGCCCCCACCGCCTCCGCGGTGATGGGCGACGTCGTCTCGATCGCCCAGCGCATCGTGCGCGGCGGCCCGGCGCGCCTGCGCACCCCCGTCACCGCCCTGCCCGCCCTGGACCCGGCCGAGGCCCACACCTCCTTCATGGTCGTGCTGCGCGCGGCGGACCAGCCCGGTGTGCTGCGCCGCGTCGCCGGGGTGTTCGAGGAGCACGGCGTCTCCATCGAGACGTTGCGTCAGGTCCCATCTGAGCGCGAGGACGCCCCCGGCGCGTCCCTGCGGCTGATCACCCACCGTGCGCGGCAGCGCGACCTCGACGCCACCGTCGGGGCGCTCGCCGCCCTGGACGTCGTCCACGAGGTGGCGTCCGTCCTCCGAGTCGAAGGGAACTGACCCATGGCCCACCAGTGGCGCGGCGTCGTCCGCGAGTACGCCGACCGCCTGCCCGTCACCGAGGACACGCGCGTGATCACCCTCGGCGAGGGCGGCACCCCGCTCATCCACGCCCCCCACCTCTCCGAGCTGGTGCAGGGCACCGTGCACGTGAAGTTCGAGGGCATGAACCCGACCGGCTCCTTCAAGGACCGCGGCATGACCATGGCGATCACCGCCGCCGTCGCTGACGGCGCGAAGGCCGTCGTCTGCGCGTCCACCGGCAACACGTCCGCCTCGGCGGCGGCCTACGCCGCGCAGGCCGGGATCACGTGCGCCGTGCTCGTGCCCGAGGGGAAGATCTCGATGGGCAAGATGTCCCAGGCCGTGGCCCACGGCGCGGAGATCCTCCAGGTGCAGGGCAACTTCGACGACTGCCTCGAGGTGGCCCGCAAGCTGGCCGAGAACTACCCCGTGTTCCTCGTGAACTCCGTCAACCCGGCCCGCATCGAGGGGCAGAAGACCGGCGCGTTCGAGGTCGTGGACACCCTCGGCGACGCCCCGGACTACCACCTGCTGCCCGTGGGCAACGCGGGCAACATCACCGCGTACTGGAAGGGCTACCGCGAGTACGCCGCCCCCTACGTGAACCCGCACGAGGGCGCCTCGGACGCCGAGCTGCCCGCGGTGGCCACGAAGACCCCCGTGATGTGGGGCTTCCAGGCCGCGGGCGCCGCCCCGATCGTCCAGGGCCACCCCGTGACCGACCCGGACACGATCGCCACCGCCATCCGGATCGGCAACCCGGCCTCGTGGGAGCAGGCCGAGGCCGCCCGCGACGAGTCCGGCGGGATGATCGACTCCGTCACGGACGAGGAGATCCTCGAGGCCCATCGCTGGCTCTCCGCGAAGGAGGGCGTGTTCGTCGAGCCCGCCTCCGCCGCCGGCGTCGCCGGGCTGCTCAAGCACCACGCCGCCGGGAACGTGCCGGCCGGCAAGAGCTGGGTCATCACCGTCACCGGCCACGGCCTCAAGGACCCGCAGTGGGCCCTGCGCGGCGCCGACGGCGCCGACGTGACCCCGCGCTCGGTGCCGTTCGACGTGGTCACCGTCGCCCAGGCCCTCGGCCTGAGCTGAGCCATGGCCGCACCGCAGCCGCTGGCGCCCGGGACCGCCGCGTCCGTCTCCGTCCCCGCCACCTCCGCCAACCTCGGCCCCGGCTTCGACTCGATGGGCCTGGCCCTGGAGCTGCGCGACGAGGTGACGCTCACGGTCGTGGCGGGCCCCGACGTCGCGGAGGTCGAGGGGGAGGGCGCGGCCACCCTGCCGCGGGACGGCGCGCACCTGATCCTGCGCCTGGCGCACGAGCACCTGCGGGACCGCGGGTTCACCGCGCCGGGGCTGCACCTGCGCGCCGTGAACCGGATCCCGCACGCCCGCGGACTCGGCTCGTCCGCGGCCGCCGTCGTCGCGGCCTACGCCGCGGCCGAGGCCCTGCTGCCGGCCGCGCTGCGCCGGGCGCCCGCGGACCTGCTCGAGGCGGCCACCCGCTTCGAGGGGCACCCGGACAACGTCGCCCCCGCGCTCGTGGGCGGGGCCACCGTCTCCTGGACCCGTGACGACGTCCCCGGCCCGGCCACGGCGCGGCTGCGGCTGCACGAGCGCGTGGTGCCGGTGGTCGCGATCCCGGACACCGAGCTGTCCACCCACGTCGCCCGGGGCGTGCTGCCCGCCGAGGTGCCCCACGCCGTGGCGGCGGCCCAGGCCGGCCGTGCCGCGCTGCTCGTCCACGCGCTGGCGGAGGACCCCGCGCTGCTGCCGGCCGCCACGCGCGACTGGCTGCACCAGGAGCCGCGCGCCGTGACCATGCCGGCCAGCGCCGCACTGGTCGCGGGGCTGCGCGAGCGCGGCCACGCCGCCGTCGTCTCCGGCGCGGGTCCCACGGTGCTCGCGCTGTGCGACGGCGTCCAGGCGGCCGAGCACGCCACGGAGGCGGCGCGTGCTCTGACGGCGGACGGGGCGGCCGCCTGGCGCGTGCTGGTGCCGTGCGTGGCCGTGGACGGTGTTAGGGTGGAATCACTCCACCACGGCTGACCCCACCGCCTCGCGCGGCCCGGGTCTCCGGTGCCCGGGCCTGTGACGGCCGGACGCACCGTGCGCCGTCGGCCGGAACCCCGCCGCGATCCATCCCGTGCTGCGCACGGCCGGCGTGCGGGATCCGCTCCGGCTCGGTCGAGTCCGGACGCCTCCGCCCCGTCACGCAGCGACTGCGCACGATCAGGGGAGGCGCCACTGCTGAGTTCACACCATGAAACCCGGTTTTCTGGGGCGCCGCTGCGCGGCCCGACCGGATGCACACCGCAGCCCGACGCGCCACGCGCCGCCGGGCCGCATTCGAGGGAGAAGGAACCTTCGTGACCGAATCCACGGAACAGACCACGCCGACGAACGGCGGTGGCCTGGCCTCGCTCAAGCTCGCCCAGCTCCAGGCCCTGGCCTCCCAGCTCGGCATCGCCGGCGGCTCGCGCATGCGCAAGGCCGACCTGGTGACCGCGATCTCCGACCACCAGCGCGGCGGCTCCGTGGCGGACCGCGACGCCGCCGAGCGCGCGGCCCAGGCCCCCGCGGCCCCCGCCGCCGAGGCCGTCCCGGCGGCCGCGTCCTCTCAGGACGCCGCCCCGGCCGCCGAGCGCCCGGCCCGCCGCCGCTCGCGCCGCGCCGACGCCGACACCTCCGCTCCGGCCGCCGTCGCCCAGGACGGGCAGCCCCAGGCCGAGGCCCGCGAGGCCCAGACCGAGCAGGGCCCCCGGGAGACCGCCTCGGACCAGGATCGGTCCGGGGGGTCCGAGACCCGCGACGAGGGCGAGGACCGCCCGCAGTCCGAGCGCCGTTCCCGCGGCCGCCGCCGCGCCGGCGACGACGACGCCCAGCAGGGTCAGGACCGTCGCTCCGACGGCGCCCAGGGCGAGGACGGCGCCGACGCGGACCGCCGCGGCGACCGGGAGGACCGTGATGACAACGGGCGCGAGAACGGCCGCGGCCGCAACGGCCGCAACGGGCGGGACCGCGACAACGGCCGCGACCGCGAGAACGGCCGCGAGAACAATCGGGACCGTGAGAACGGCCGCGACGGCTCCCGCGAGCAGCGCGGCGACAAGTCCGAGGACGGCGGCCGGGGCGACGGCGGACGCGGGGACCGCAGCCGCCGCGACGACCGCGACGACGAGGGCGGCCGCAACCGTCGCAACCGCCGCAACCGCAACGAGCGCGGCCGCAACCGCCGTGGCCGCGGCGGCCCCGAGGTCGACGAGACCGAGCTGACTGAGGACGACGTCCTGCAGCCCGTGGCCGGCATCCTCGACGTGCTGGACAACTACGCGTTTGTCCGCACCTCCGGCTACCTGCCGGGCCCGAACGACGTCTACGTCTCCCTGGCCATGGTGAAGAAGTACGGTCTGCGCAAGGGCGACGCCGTCGTCGGCGCGATCCGCGCCCCGCGCGACGGCGAGAAGCAGCAGCACCACGGTGGCGGCTCCAACCGTCAGAAGTTCAACGCCCTGGTGAAGATCTCCTCGGTCAACGGTCAGCCCGCCGTCGAGCACCCGCAGCGCGTGGAGTTCGGCAAGCTCGTGCCCCTGTACCCGCAGGAGCGCCTGCGCCTGGAGACCGATCCCAAGCTGATCGGCCCCCGCGTGATCGATCTGGTCAGCCCCATCGGCAAGGGCCAGCGTGGCCTCATCGTCTCCCCGCCCAAGGCCGGCAAGACGATGATCCTGCAGTCGATCGCCAACGCGATCAAGACGAACAACCCCGAGGTCCACCTCATGATGGTGCTCGTCGACGAGCGCCCCGAGGAGGTCACCGACATGCAGCGGTCGGTGGACGGCGAGGTCATCGCCTCCACGTTCGACCGCCCGGCGGACGACCACACCACTCTCGCCGAGCTGGCCATCGAGCGCGCCAAGCGCCTCGTGGAGATGGGCCGCGACGTCGTCGTGCTGCTCGACTCCATGACCCGCCTGGGCCGCGCCTACAACCTGGCCGCCCCGGCCTCGGGCCGCATCCTCTCCGGCGGTGTGGACTCCTCGGCGCTGTACCCGCCGAAGAAGTTCTTCGGCGCCGCCCGCAACATCGAGAACGGCGGCTCGCTGACCATCCTGGCCACAGCGCTGGTCGAGACCGGCTCGCGCATGGACGAGGTGATCTTCGAGGAGTTCAAGGGCACCGGCAACATGGAGCTGCGCCTGTCCCGCCACCTCGCGGAGCGCCGCATCTTCCCGGCGGTGGACGTCAACGCGTCCGGCACCCGCCGCGAGGAGGCCCTGCTCTCGCAGGAGGAGGTCAAGATCATGTGGAAGCTGCGCCGGGTGCTCTCCGGCCTCGAGCAGCAGCAGGCCCTCGACCTGCTCACCAACAAGATCAAGGACACCGCGTCCAACGCCGAGTTCCTCATGCTGGTCTCCAAGACCACGCTGGGGTCCAAGGGCGACGACTGACCGTCCCGTCGCACGGCCCCGTCTCGCCCGGGGGAGCTCGTCTCCGCCGGACGGGGCGGGGCCGTCCGCGTCGGACAGCCCGGCCCGTTGAGGCCGGAGGAGGAGAGGCACGCACGTGTTCGATTCGGACCAGCGGCGCGAGGCCGTGGATCGGCTCCTGGCGGAGCATCGCGAGCTGACGGCGCGCCTGTCCGACCCGGCGGTGCACCAGGACCCGGCACTCGCCCGGCGGCTGAACCGGCGGTTCGCCGAGCTCGGCGCCGTGGTGACGGCCCACCGCGCCTGGTCGGCGGCGGCGGAGGAGCTGGCCGACGCGCGGGAGCTGGCCGCGGCCGGCGACGACGACGCGGCGGCCTTCGCGGCCGAGGTGCCCGGTCTGGAGGCGGCCGAGGCGGAGGCCGCCGAACGGCTGCGCCGGCTGCTGATCCCGCGCGACCCCGACGACGCGCGCGACGTGATCCTCGAGATCAAGGGCGGCGAGGGCGGCGAGGAGGCGGCCCTGTTCGCCGGCGACCTGCTGCGCATGTACCTGCGCTACGCCGAGTCCCGGGGCTGGAAGACGGAGGTCCTCTCCGCCACGCACTCCGACCTGGGCGGCTACAAGGACGTCCATGTGGCGGTGCGGGGGAGCGCGGCCGACCCGGCCGACGGCGTCTACGCCCGGCTCAAGTTCGAGGGCGGCGTGCACCGCGTGCAACGCGTGCCCGTCACCGAGTCCCAGGGCCGCATCCACACCTCCGCCGCCGGCGTGCTCGTGCTGCCCGAGGTGGACGCCCCGGACGAGGTCCACCTCGATCCGAACGACCTCAAGGTGGACGTCTTCCGCTCCTCCGGGCCGGGCGGCCAGTCCGTCAACACGACCGACTCCGCGGTGCGCCTGACGCACCTGCCCACGGGGATCGTCGTCTCCATGCAGAACGAGAAGTCCCAGATCCAGAACCGCGAGGCCGCGCTGCGCGTGCTGCGGTCGCGGCTGCTCGAGCGGCAGCGGGCGGAGCAGGACGCCGAGGACTCCGCGGCGCGCGCCGCGCAGGTGCGCACCATGGACCGCTCGGAACGCATCCGCACCTACAACTTCCCGGAGAACCGGATCGCGGACCACCGCACCGGCTACAAGGCGCACAACCTCGACGCGGTCCTCGACGGCGACCTCGAGGCCGTGATCGCCTCCTGCCTCGCCCTCGACGAGGAGCGGCGGCTCGCCGCGCTGGGCGGGGACGCGTGAGCGCACCGGCCTGGTCCGCGCTGCTGCGCGACGCCGCCGCCCGCCTGACCGCGGCGGGCGCCGACTCGCCGCGCGTGGACGCCGAGCTGCTGCTGGCCCATGTGCTCGGACTCGACCGCGGCGCGCTGCTGGCCCGGGTGTTCGCCGGGGCCGTGGCCGAACCCGCGCAGGCGGCGGCGTTCGAGGCGCTCGTCGGGCGCCGCGCCGCCCGCGAGCCCGTCCAGCACCTGACCGGTGTCGCGCACTTCCACGGGCTCGACCTGGCGGTCGGCCCGGGCGTCTTCGTTCCGCGGCCGGAGACCGAGCTGCTCGTGGAGACCGTCGTGGCCGACCTGGCCGCGCGGCCCGCGGCGGGCGTCGTGGTGGACCTGTGCACCGGCTCCGGTGCGATCGCCGCGGCCGTCGCGGCGTGGGGCGAGGCGCGGGGCCGCCCGCTCGCCGTCACCGCCGTCGAGCTCGACCCGACGGCGGCCGACTGGGCCCGGCGGAACCTCGCCCCGCGCGGGGTCGACCTGCGACAAGGTGATGCCCTTGTCGCATGCCCCGACCTCGAGGGCCGCGTGGACGTCGTCGTGAGCAACCCGCCCTACGTGCCCGAGGCCGAGGTGCCCGTCCAACCGGAGGCCCGACTGGACCCGGCGCGGGCGCTCTACGGCGGGGACGCGCCCGGGCTGCGGATCCCGCGGGCCATCGCGCACCGGGCGGCGGACCTGCTCGCCCCGGGCGGCCTCTTCGCCATGGAGCACCACGAGACGCAGGGCCCGGCCCTCCTGGCCGCCCTCGGCGCGGACCCCCGGTTCACGGGCGTCCGCGTGCACCCGGACCTCACCGGACGAGACCGGTTCCTGACGGCGCGCCGGTCCTGCGAAGCCGCGGCGGGCGCGGAGGTGGAAGAATGACCTACGTGAGTGACTTCATCGACGTCTCGGATCCGGCCGCCCTCGAGAATGCCGTGGCCCGCGCCCGCGAGGTCCTCGCGGACCGCGGCTGCGTGGTCCTGCCGACGGACACCGTCTACGGCATCGGAGCGGACGCGTTCTCCCCCCTGGCCGTGGCCGTGCTGCTGGCCGCCAAGGGCCGTGGCCGCACCATGCCGCCGCCCGTGCTCATCGCGGACCGCCGCGTCATGGCCGGCCTCGCGTACGACGTGCCGGAGGAGGCCGAGGCCCTCGCCGAGCGCTTCTGGCCCGGCGCCCTCACGCTCATCCTCAAGTCCCAGCCCACGCTGACCTGGGACCTCGGCGAGACCCGCGGCACCGTCGCCCTGCGCGTGCCCGACGACGCGGTGGCCCGCGAACTGCTCTACGCCGTCGGCCCCATGGCCGTCTCCAGCGCGAACCGCACCGGCATGGACGCCGCCACCACCGCCGACGCCGCCCGCTCGATGCTGGGGGAGTCCGTGGCCCTCTACCTCGACGCCGGCCCCCGCGAGAGCCGGGATCCCTCGACGATCGTGGACTGCACCGTCACCCCGTTCCGCGTCGCCCGGCAGGGCTCCGTGCCCCTGGAGGAACTGCGCGCGGTGGTGCCGGACCTGCTCGCCGAGGGCGAGGAGCCGCCGGTCGCCGCCGAGCGGATCGCGGCCGCCGAGGACACCGCTGCGGCGCGCCCCGCCGACCGGGAGGCCTGACCGGCCCCCATGCGCGCGTATCTCGTCCTGGTCATGGTCACGGCCGTCGCCTGCGGGGCCCTGACGCCCCTCATGCGCCGGCTGGGGCTGCGCGCGCGCGTGTTCACCCCGCTGCGCCAGCGGGATGTGCACCGGCACCCCGTGCCGAAGCTGGGCGGCGTGGCCATGGCCGCGGCCGTGCTGGTGGGATTCGCCGTCGGGGGCATCGTGCCGTTCCTCCAGGGGATCTACGCGGACGACGCCGCGATGCGCGGGCTCCTGGTCGCCGTCGCCGTCGTGCTCGTCGTGGGCATCGCCGACGACATGTGGGACCTGCGCTGGTGGGTGAAGATGGCCGGCCAGGTGCTGGCCGGACTCGCGGTGGCCCTCGGCGGGATCCGCATCGAGGCGATGCCGGTGGGCTGGATCCCGGTGGGGAACGAGACCACGCAGGTCATCCTCACGGTGTTCGCCGTGGTGCTGACGATGAACGCGATCAACTTCGTGGACGGTCTGGACGGCCTGGCGGCGGGCGTCGCGCTGATCGGCGGCTCGGCCTTCTTCGTCTACTCATATCTGCTGACGCGGACCATCAACCAGTTCGACTACGCCAACCTCGCCACCCTGCTCATGGCCCTGCTCGTCGGCGCGTGCGTGGGCTTCCTGCCGTGGAACCTTGCCCCGGCCCGCATCTTCATGGGCGAGGTGGGGGCCATGCTCATCGGCCTGCTGATGGCCGCGGCCGCGGTCGCCGTGACCGCCGACGTGAACGCCCTGGACGGGATGCGCTTCCGCAACGTCCCCGCCTACATGCCGATCCTGCTGCCCGTCGCCGTCCTCGCCCTGCCGCTCGCGGACCTCGCCCTGGCCGTGCTGCGACGGACGGCCAAGGGCACCAGCCCCTTCTCGGCGGACCGCGGGCACCTGCACCACAAGCTCGTGGACGGCGGCTACACCCAGGCGCAGGCCGTCGCGCTGCTCTGGCTCTGGGCGTTCCTCGTGGCATGGGGCGCTGTGTCCCTGAACTTCGTGGACCACATGATCGTCCTGCCCGTGCTCGCCGTGGCCCTGGCCGGAGCCGGCTACCTCACCCTGCATCCGATCGTGGAGCGCCGTCGCGCGGTCCGGAACGACGCCGCGGCCCACCCGGACGAGCGGGGGGACGCGTGACCGGGGCGGGCGGCCGCCGACGCCGGCGCCGCTGGGAGAACCGCCGTGGCTGGTGGGGGATCCTCGGGTGGTCCCTGGCCGCGGCGGGGGCTGCCCTGGCGATCACGTGCGCCGCGTGGCTGCTCTCCGCCGGCGGGGAGGCGGCCGGGAGCGCCCTGCTGGGCGGCGGCGCGGTGCTTGCGCTCTCGGCGCTCACCGGGGCGACGACGGCACTCGTCTGGGACCGGGCGCGCGAGGCGGCGCTGCCGGTCAGCGTGGGGCTGTTCGTGCTCAAGATCGCGGTGTTCGCGGTGCTGCTGGGGGTCCTGCCCCGCCCCGGCTGGGTCCGGGCGGACGCGGCGGCGATCGCCGCCCTCGTGACGATCCTCGTCTGGCAGGCCGCGGAGGTCCTCGTGTTCGCCCGGACCCGCCGCGGGATCTACGCCGACTGACCCGCCCGAGGGGCGAAGACACCGAGCCGGGGGCCATGCCGTGGGTCCCTTCTGCGGTACGGAGCACGGGTCACCGTTTGGTATCGTTGGCGGCGAACACTTCGACGGCGCCCATCTGCCGCCATCCGTGTCTCGCATCGCACCGGTACCCCCGCAATGTCGCGGCGCCCGCCTGTGGTCCGGGGACGAGGCTGCGGTCCCGTCGACTGCATCACTTCGGAGAGGAACCGCGTGCTGACCCTCGTGCTGGCCAACGCATCATTCGTGCCCCCCACCATCTCTGATGGTCACCTCCCGGAGATCTTCCCCTGGGGTGCGGAGTACGGCACCGGCTTCGGCAAGCAGATGCTGCTCGTCCTGCTCTCCGTGGTGCTCATCACCGCCTTCTTCGCGTGGGCCATGCGCCGTCCCCGGCTCGTGCCCGGCAAGGCCCAGTGGCTCGCCGAGTCCGGCTACTCCTTCGTCCGGAACGACATCGCGAAGGACATCCTGGGCGAGAAGAACTTCAAGCAGTGGGTCCCGCTGCTCTTCTCCATCTTCTTCTTCGTGCTGCTGAACAACCTGTTCGGCGCCATCCCGGTGCTGCAGCTGCCGACCTTCTCCCACGCGGGCGCCGCCTACGGCCTGGCCCTCATCGTCTACGCGATCTGGATCGGCGTCGGCATCAAGCGCCACGGCGTGCGCTACCTGAAGCTGGCCGTCGTGCCCTCCGGTGTGCCCGGCTGGATCCTGCCGCTGCTCGTGCCGCTGGAGATCATCTCCAACTTCATCGTGCGCCCGCTGACCCACTCCCTGCGTCTGATGGCCACCATGCTCTCCGGCCACATGATCGTGATGCTGGCCGGCGCCGGCGCCGCCTACCTGATCACGCAGACCGGCAGCCTGGCCCTGCAGGGGACCGGCATCCTGGTCATCCTCGGCTCGGTGGCCCTGTACTTCCTCGAGCTGCTGATCATGTACCTGCAGGCCTTCGTCTTCACGCTGCTGACCGCGATCTACATCCAGGGCGCGATCGACGCGAACGACCACTGATCTTCCGGGGCCGCCTCGGGCACGACCCAGGCGGCCGCGGTACGGCGGGAGAGCCCGCCACCAGTCTTCCCGGCCCTCCGCAGGAGGACCACCCGGGAGGCCGACCCTCCACAACCCGGCCGGACACCTCGGCCTCGTGAAAGGAACACCATGGAACTGCACGGTTCGCTCAACATGATCGGCTACGGCCTCGCCGCCATCGGCTCCGCCATCGGCGTGGGCCTGATCTTCGCCGCCTACATCAACGGCGTCGCCCGTCAGCCGGAGGCCCAGCGCATCCTGCAGCCGATCGCCCTCCTGGGCTTCGCGCTCGCCGAGGCCCTCGCCATCCTGGGCCTCGTCTTCGCCTTCGTCATCGGCGCCTGACGCGCCGCGTCCACGGAGCGCCCGCACGGTGTGACCGTCGGTGCTCCCTCTCCACAGGACTCTTGACCGAAGGATGGTTGAAACATGATCAGCAACGGACTGATCCTCGCGGCGGCTGAGGGGGCCAACCCCCTGATCCCCAACCCGTGGGAGATCCTCGTCGTCGTGGTGGGCTTCGCCCTGCTCATGTTCATCGTCATCAAGTTCATCGTCCCGACCCTCGAGAAGTCCTACCAGGACCGTGTCGAGGCGATCGAGGGCGGTCTGGCCAAGGCTGAGAAGGCCCAGGCCGAGGCGAACGCGATGATGGCGGACTACGAGTCGCAGCTGGCGGACGCCCGCACCGAGGCGAATCGCATCCGCGAGGATGCCCGCACCGAGGCCGCCGAGATCGTGGCCGAGGCGCGCGAGCGCGCGACCGCCGAGGCGACGCGCATCTCCGAGCAGGCGCAGGCGCAGATCGCCGCCGAGCGTCAGCAGGCCGCCGCGCAGCTCAAGGCCGAGGTCGGCTCGCTGGCCACGACCCTGGCCGGCAAGATCGTGGGCGAGTCCCTCGAGGACGACGCCCGCTCGCAGCGCGTGGTCGACCGCTTCCTGGCTGACCTGGACCGTCACCAGAGCGCAGGTGTCGCCGAATGATGACGGGCGCATCGAGGGACTCCCTGGCCGCCTCCCTGGAGGCTGTCGGTCCGGTGCTGGACGAGGGCGGCGTGGCCCTGGCACGCGAGCTGTTCGGCGCGCTGGACGTGGTGGACGAGCACGGCGCCCTGCGCCGCGCCCTGACCGACCCCGCCTGGACCACCGAGCGCCGTCACGGCCTCGTCGACTCGCTGTTCGGCGCCCGGGTGACCCCCGGTGCACTGCAGGTCCTCAAGGACCTGGCCGGCCGCCGCTGGTCGGCGGAGCGCGATCTCGGGGACGCCCTCGAGACGGTGGCCGCGCACGCGGCCGCCGCGGAGGCCGCACGCGGCGGACACGCGGGCCTGGCTGCCCTCTCGGGCGAGCTGCTGGCCTTCAACCGCACGGTCGAGGACTCGCACGAGGTGCAGCGGGCGCTCACCGATCAGCACGCACCCCTCGAGGCACGGGCCGCTCTGGCCGGTCGTCTCCTGGGTGAGTCGGCCAGCCCGGCCGGCCGACTGCTGGTCGAACGCGCCGTCTCGGCCCCGCGCGGCCTGAAGCCGTCCGCCGCCGTCCGCAAGGCCGCGGACGTCGTCGCCGAGCGGCAGCGCCAGTGGATCGCCGAGGTGACCGTGGCCCGGCCGCTCGAGGCCGAGCAGCAGGAGCGGCTGGCCCTGGGCCTGCGCCGCGCCTTCGGCCGCGATCTCGTCATGGACGTGACGGTGGACCCCCACGTGGTGGGCGGCATCCGCGTCCAGGTCGGCGACGACGTCGTCGACGGGTCCATGGCCTCGCGTCTCCACGACCTCCAGCGGCGGATGGCCGGCTGACGCCGGCTCCCGCCCGTATCCGGAACACCCACGAACGTAAGCATCATCGTCACGTCGATGATCACCAAGCACAGAGAGCAGGGACTGCAGATGGCCGAATTGACCATCAACGCTGACGATGTCCGCAATGCCTTGAACGATTTCGCGGCATCGTACGAACCGTCGGGCACCGATCGCACCGAGGTCGGCCGTGTCATCTCCGCGGCGGACGGCATCGCTCGTGTGGAGGGTCTGCCCTCCGTCATGGCGAACGAGCTGCTGCGCTTCGAGAACGGCATCCAGGGCCTGGCCCAGAACCTCGACACCCGCGAGATCGGTGTCGTCGTCCTCGGCGAGTTCCAGGAGATCCGCGAGGGCATGGAGGTGCAGCGCACCGGCGAGATCCTCTCCGTCCCGGTGGGCGACGCCTTCCTGGGCCGCGTGGTGGACCCGCTGGGCCAGCCCATCGACGACCTGGGCCCGATCGAGGCCGAGGGCCGCCGTGCCCTCGAGCTGCAGGCGCCGACCGTGACCGAGCGCAAGTCGGTCCACGAACCGCTGCAGACCGGCATGAAGGCCATCGACGCCATGATCCCGATCGGCCGTGGCCAGCGTCAGCTGATCATCGGTGACCGCCAGACCGGCAAGACCGCGATCGCCGTCGACACGATCCTCAACCAGAAGGCCAACTGGGAGTCGGGCGACGTCGAGAAGCAGGTCCGCTGCGTCTACGTGGCCGTGGGCCAGAAGGCCTCCACCATCGCCGGCGTCCGCGCGACGCTGGAGGAGCACGGCGCCCTGGAGTACACCACCATCGTGGCCTCCCCGGCGTCCGACCCGGCCGGCTTCAAGTACCTCGCCCCCTACGCCGGCTCGGCCATCGGCCAGCACTGGATGTACGGCGGCAAGCACGTGCTGATCATCTTCGACGACCTGTCGAAGCAGGCCGAGGCCTACCGCGCCGTCTCCCTGCTGCTGCGCCGCCCGCCGGGCCGCGAGGCCTACCCGGGCGACGTCTTCTACCTGCACTCCCGGCTCCTCGAGCGCTGCGCCAAGCTCTCGGACGAGATGGGCGCGGGCTCGATGACCGGCCTGCCGATCATCGAGACCAAGGCGAACGACGTCTCGGCCTACATCCCGACCAACGTCATCTCCATCACCGACGGCCAGATCTTCCTGCAGTCGGACCTGTTCAACGCCAACCAGCGTCCCGCCGTGGACGTGGGCATCTCGGTGTCCCGCGTGGGCGGCGCCGCCCAGGTCAAGGCCATGAAGAAGGTCTCCGGCACGCTGAAGCTGGACCTGGCGCAGTACCGCGACCAGCAGGCGTTCTCCATGTTCGCCTCGGACCTGGACCCGGCCACCCGCCGCCAGCTCGCCCGCGGTGAGCGCCTCATGGAGCTGCTCAAGCAGCCGCAGTACTCGCCCTACCCGGTCGAGGAGCAGGTCGTGTCCATCTGGGCCGGCTCCAAGGGCCACCTCGACGAGGTGCCGGTGCAGGACGTGCTGCGCTTCGAGCGCGAGTTCATCGACCACCTGCGTCGCCACACCTCCGTCCTGACCGACATCGCCTCCACCGGCAAGCTCGAGGACGGCACCGTGTCCGCGCTCGAGTCTGCCGTCGCCGAGTTCTCCAAGGGCTTCCAGTCCTCCGAGGACGGCGGCGTGCAGGCCGGCCACGAGGAGCACCGCGCGATCGAGCAGGACCAGGTCGCGCAGGAGCAGATCACCAAGCAGAAGCGCTGACCGCCGGTCGGTGAGGGAGCGGTCCGGCGTCGGACCCCACGGGGACGACGCCGGACCGCCCTCCCGCCAGGGAAAGGACCACCATGGGAGCCCAGATCCGGGTCTACCGTCAGAAGATCGCGTCGACGTCGTCGATGAAGAAGATCTTCAAGGCGATGGAGCTGATCGCCACGTCTCGCATCACCAAGGCACGTGAGCGCGTCAGCGCGTCGCTGCCCTACGCGAACGCGATCACCCGCGCCGTCTCGGCCGTGTCGAGCCAGCACGATATCGATCATGTCCTCACCACGGAGCCCGAGAACCCGACCCGGGCGGCCGTGCTCATCATGTCCTCGGACCGCGGCCTCGCCGGCGCGTACTCCGCGAACGTGCTGCGCAAGGCCGAGCAGCTCCTCTCCCGCCTCGGCGAGGAGGGCAAGGACGTGGACGTGTACGTCGTCGGCCGCAAGGCGCAGACGTACTTCGACTTCCGCGGCCGCGGCTACAAGAAGCTGTGGACCGGTCAGACGGACGCCCCCGTCGCCGAGCGCGCCGCCGAGATCGGCGAGGTGCTCGTGGACGCGTTCCTCACGGACACGGCGGACGGCGGCGTGGACGAGATCCACGTCGTGTTCACCGAGTTCGTCTCGCTCGTGAAGCAGAACCCCCACGTGGTGCGCCTGCTGCCCCTCGAGGTCGTCGAGGAGGAGGCCGCCACCGCCGAGGACGTGCTGCCGCTCTACGAGTACGAGCCGGACGCGGAGGAGGTCCTCGACGCACTGCTGCCCAAGTACATCGAGTCGCGCATCTTCAACGCGATGCTGCAGTCGGCGGCCTCGGAGCTCGCCAACCGTCAGCGCGCCATGAAGTCGGCGGGCGACAACGCCACGAGCCTCATCAAGGACTACACGCTCCTGATGAACAACGCCCGTCAGGCCGAGATCACCCAGGAGCTCACCGAGCTCATCGCGGGCGCGGACGCGCTCAACAACTCCTGAGCCCGTTCGGGACTCACCAGACTCGCCATCCACACACGATAGAAGTGAGAGAGATGACTGCCACCATCACTGACCAGGGCACCGGGACCCCCACCGGCGGTGCCACCGGACGCGTGTCCCGCGTCATCGGCCCCGTGATCGACGCCGAGTTCCCGGCCAACGCGATGCCGGAGATCTACAACGCGCTGACCACCGAGATCGACCTCAACGGCCAGCGCCGCACGGTCACCTTCGAGGTCGCCCAGCACCTCGGCGACAACATGGTCCGCGCCATCTCCCTGCAGTCCACCGACGGCCTGGTGCGCGGCACCGACGTCGTGGACACCGGCGCCCCCATCTCGGTGCCGGTCGGCGACGCCGTGAAGGGCCACATCTTCAACGTGCTCGGCGAGACCCTGGACATGCCCGCCTCGCAGCTGCAGGCCGAGGACCGCTGGCCGATCCACCGCCCGGCCCCGAACTTCGCGTCCCTCGAGGGCTCCACCGAGATGCTGGAGACCGGCATCAAGGTCATCGACCTGCTGACCCCCTACATCAAGGGCGGCAAGATCGGCCTGTTCGGCGGCGCCGGCGTGGGCAAGACCGTGCTCATCCAGGAGATGATCACCCGTGTGGCCCGCAACTTCGGCGGCACCTCCGTGTTCGCCGGCGTCGGCGAGCGCACCCGTGAGGGCAACGACCTCTGGGTCGAGATGGACGAGGCGGACGTCCTGAAGGACACCGCCCTCGTGTTCGGCCAGATGGACGAGCCGCCGGGCACGCGTCTGCGTGTGGCCCTGTCCGCGCTGACCATGGCGGAGTACTTCCGCGATGTGCAGAACCAGGACGTGCTGCTGTTCATCGACAACATCTTCCGCTTCTCGCAGGCCGGTTCCGAGGTCTCCACGCTGCTGGGCCGCATGCCCTCCGCCGTGGGCTACCAGCCGAACCTGGCGGACGAGATGGGTGTGCTCCAGGAGCGCATCACCTCGACCCGCGGCCACTCCATCACCTCGATGCAGGCCGTGTACGTCCCCGCGGACGACTACACCGACCCGGCCCCGGCCAACGTGTTCGCGCACCTGGACGCGACCACCAACCTGACCCGTGACCTCGCGTCCCGTGGCCTGTACCCGGCCGTGGACCCGCTGGCCTCGACCTCGCGCATCCTCGACCCGCAGTACGTGGGCCAGGACCACTACGACGTGGCCATCCGCGTGAAGCAGATCCTGCAGAAGAACAAGGAGCTGCAGGACATCATCGCGATCCTCGGTGTGGACGAGCTCTCCGAGGAGGACAAGATCACCGTGGGCCGCGCCCGCAAGATCGAGCAGTTCCTCTCGCAGAACACCTACACCGCCAAGCAGTTCACCGGCGTCGAGGGCTCCACCGTGCCGGTCAAGGACACCGTCGAGGGCTTCAAGGCCATCGCCGACGGCGACCTGGACCACGTCGCGGAGCAGGCCTTCTACAACGTGGGCGGCCTGGACGACGTCGAGCGCGAGTGGGCCAAGATCCAGGCCGAGGGCTGATCGATCATGGCTGAGCTCAACGTCGAGATCGTCTCCGAGGAGCGGTCCATCTGGTCGGGCGCCGCGTCGGCCGTGTCGGCGCGCACCGTCAACGGTGAGATCGGCATCCTCCCGGGCCACACCCCGATGCTCGCCGTCCTCGGCGACGGCGAGGTCGTGGTGCGGACCACGGACGGCGGCACCGTCACCGCGCAGGCCCGCGGCGGCTTCTTCTCCGTGGACCACGACCGTGTCGTGATCGCCGCGACGTCCGCCCGGCTGGGCGACGCCGCGGCGGCCTGACGCGGCGCGGCAGGACCTGACGGTGGAGGGCCCGGTGCTCATCGCCTCGGCGACCGTGGTGGCAGTCATCGTGCTGTCGGCACTCGCCCTGGTGATGCGGCGCCGGGCCCTCGCCCGTGTCACGGCCGCCTTCCCTGCGGTCCTGGAGCGGGAGGGCCCGGGGCGTGAGCGTGTGATCGGCGTGTACGACGAGTCCCGCCTGCGCCTCACCGGGGGCTGGCGCCTCTCGCGAGAGCGCTGGAGCGCGGACCGGAGCCGCCTGCAGATCGACCGCCTCCCGGCGGACGAGGCCGGCCGGGCCGTCCTGGAGCTGAGCGCCGGCACACGTCCGGTGCGCGTCGTCGTCGACCCCGACGACGCCGGCGCCCTGCGCGCCTGGAGCGAGGCGGGGCCGTCCGCGGCGTCGTCCTTCTGGCGCCGCTGAGCCCGCCCGGCGCCTCAGAACAGGCGGGACTCGGCGTCGTCCACGCCGCGCATCGCGTCGTAGTCGAGGGTGACGCAGCGGATGCCGCGGTCCTCGGCGAGGGTGCGGGCCTGGGGCTTGATCTGCTGGGCCGCGAACACGCCGCGCACGGGCGCCAGGAGCGGGTCCCGGTTCATCAGCTCGAGGTAGCGGGTGAGCTGCTCGACCCCGTCGATGTCCCCACGGCGCTTGAGCTCGACCGCCACGGTGCCGCCGTCGGCGTCGCGGGCCAGGATGTCCACGGGGCCGATCGCCGTCATATACTCGCGGCGCACGAGGGTGTGGCCGTCGCCGAGCAGGCTGATCTGCTCGGCCAGCAGACGCTGCAGATCCGCCTCCACGCCGTCCTTGACGAGGCCGGGGTCCACGCCGAGCTCGTGGGAGTCGTCCGCCAGGACCTCCTCGATGAGCACGATGAGTCGGTCGTCGGACTTCTTGGCCTGCACGCGCCAGACCTGCGTCACCCCCTGGTCGGCCTGATCGGGGGAGGGCTCCTCCACGTGCAGGGTCGCGGGCGGCGACATCCAGTTGAGGGGCTTGTAGGAACCGCCGTCGGAGTGCACCAGCACCGAGCCGTCCGCCTTCACCATGAGCAGGCGGGTGGCGGTGGGCAGGTGGGCGTTCAGGCGGCCCTCATAGGTCACGGAGCAGCGGGCAATGACGAGTCGCACCGGTCCATCCTAGGCGGACCGTGCCCACCCGCTCGTGTGTCAGCATGGGGACATGCCCCGTTCGAACCGTCCCCGCCGCTCGTCCGCGCCTCGGCGGAGCGAGCGCGGGGCCTCCGGCGTCTCCCGGCGGTCCCGGCCGTCGCCGGGGCGGTCCGACCCGCTCGAGGAGCTCCTCGGCCTGGACGCGGGCTACTCGCGCCATTCCGGGTCCGACGGCGGCTGGCACGTCCGGCAGATCCCCGCGTGGCGCGCGGTGAAGGACTACACGTGCCCCGGCTGCGGCCGGGTGATCCGGCAGGGCCAGGCGCACCTCGTGGCCTGGCGCGCCGACTGGATCATGGGGGACGAGGACGCGGGAGCGGACCGGCGGCACTGGCACCCGGTGTGCTGGCGCACCCGCCCGAGCCGCTGACCGCGACGGTCCGGGCCGCGCCGCCGTCGTGGGCCTACCGGGCGTCCTGACGGGGGATGAAGACCTCGCGGACCAGCAGCAGCAGCGCGGCGGCGAGCGGGATCGCCATGAGGGCGCCGAGGACGCCCAGCAGCGCGCCTCCGGCGATCACCGCGATCACGGCCACGGCCGCCGGCACGGACACCGCGCGCGCCATGACGCGCGGCGAGATGACGTAGGCCTCGATCTGCAGATAGACGAAGTAGATGGCCGCGAACACGGCGGCGGTCTGCCACGACGTCAGCAGGCTCACGAGGGTCAGCAGCGTGCCGCCGATCGCGGCGCCCACCAGCGGGATGAACGCCATGAAGGCGGCGATCGCGGCGAGCAGGACGGCGAAGGGGGCGCCGGCGATGGCCAGCGCCGTGAACGCCACCGCGCCGTTGAGGGCGGCCACGAAGGACTGGCCCATCACGTAGTGGCCGACCGAGGAGGTGATCTGCTCGGACAGCGCCTCGATCCGGGGCCGGCGCGAGCGCGGTGCGAGCCGGTAGGCCCAGTACTTCATGTGCGGCAGGGAGGAGAGGAAGTACAGCGTCAGCACGACCACCACGAGCACCGAGAAGACGGCGTTCAGCACGGTCTGGCCGAAGCCGAGGAGCCCGCCGAACAGGTCGGTGACGGCGACGCCGTCGGCGGCGAGGCGCTCGGTCTGGGCGCGAACGGCCTCCTGGAGGTGGAACTCCTCGTCGAGCTGCACGAACCACTCGGCGGTCATCACCCCGTCGATGATGGCCGGCAGGTCCTGGACCAGCTGCGTGGACTGCTCGATCACCGTGGGGACCAGGAGGGCGACGAACGCCCCGGCCACGGCGGCCAGGCCGAGCGCGGCCGTGAGCACGCCGACCCAGCGGGGCGCGCCCCAGGACTCGACCCGGCGCACCAGCGGATCCAGGCCCAGGGCGATGAACAGGGCCGCGGCGATCCACACGATGAGCTGTCCGTTCGTGCGCAGCACCGAGACGACGCCGATGGCCAGGGCCACGCCGACTGCGAGCAGGAAGCCGGTCAGCCCGGGGGACTCGACGGCCACGGCCGCGACCGCCGGATCCTCGGCGCCGTCGACGGGGACCGACTCGGGGTCCACCCGGTCCTCCTCGAGGAAGGGTCGGCGCCGCCGCAGGACGGAGCCCAGGCGGGGCAGTCGACGACGCCCGGCGGGCGTCGGCCCGTGCGACGGCGGCGCGGCGGCCACCCCGACCGGCTCCACGGGGATGCCGGCCACGGGCGGCTGCTCGGTGCCCTCGGGCTCGGCCGGGGCGCGGACGTCGGCGACGCCGGCGGCGTCCGGGCCGGATGCGGTCTCCTTCTCCTCCACGCGCTCAGCGTACGTCAGGGCCCCGGCCTGACCGCGCCACGCCGGGGAGGCTACCGTGGGGCGCAGTGACAACGCCCCTCGCGCCGGCGACGGGGCGGACCCGGACCGGAAGGATCGTGACCGACGTGACCGCCCAGCCCCCCTCCGACGCCCCGTCCCACCTGCGCGGCGCCGTCGACCTGTCCTCGCTCGGCACCCCGGCCCCGGCCGGGCGGACCGCGCCGGGGGCCGACGCCGGCGCCGGCGGCGGCTCGTGGGTGATCGCGGACGCCGACCAGGGTCTGCTGCAGCAGCTGGTCCAGCTCTCCGCCCAGGTGCCGGTGCTGCTGCACCTGCACGTGCCCGGGGACGCGGCGAGCGAGGCGCTCTACCGGCAGTTCGCGGACGCGGTCGACGCCCAGGCGGGACGGCTCGTGCTCGCGCGTCTGGACGTGGCGAAGGAGCCCGCCGTGCTGCAGGCGCTCGGCCTGGGGGCCGGCCCCGCGGTCATGGCCGTGGTGGCGGGGCAGCCGGTGCCGCTGGTCAATCAGGAGGTGCCGGAGGAGACGCTGCGCCAGCTCATGGGGGAGATCCTCGAGGTGGCCCGTCAGAACGGCGTCGCCGGCACCGTGCCCCCCGTCGCCCCGGCGCGCCAGGACGCCGACGCCGCGGCCGCGGAGGCTCCGCCCGTGCCGCCGCTGCACCGGGCCGCCCATGAGGCCCTCGCCGCCGACGACCTGCCCGGGGCCGTCTCGGCGTGGGAGGCGGCGCTGGCCGACAGCCCCGCGGACGCCGTGGCCCAGCAGGGCCTGTCCGCGGCCCGCCTCATGCTGCGCACCCGTGACGCCGACGCTGCGGCGGTGCGCGCGGCCGCCGCGGACGGCCCGGACGACGTCGCCGCCCAGCTCGCCGTCGCCGACCTGGACGTGCTCGGCGGCCACGTGGAGGACGCCTTCGCCCGGCTCGTGCGGTTCATCGCCCTCCACCCCGGCGACGACCGGGAGACGGCGCGCGCCCACCTCGTGGACCTCTACACCGTGGTGGGCACGGACGACCCCCGTGTGCAGGCCTCGCGGCGTCGGCTGGCCGCAGCGCTGTTCTGAGGGACCCTCAGTTCATCCCTGAGGAGGACGCCGTGTCCGCCTGACGGTGGGTAAGGTCCCAGGCATGTCTCCGCATGCGCCCGAGCCTGCCCCCGCCCACCTGGCGGCCGCCGCCCGTCGGCGTGCGGCCGACGCCCCCGATCCGGACCTCGCCCTCGTCACGCGCGGGCTGACCCAGCGGTTCGGGGACAAGCTGGCGCTGGACGCGCTGGACCTGGACGTCCCGGCCGGATCGTTCTTCGGGGTGGTCGGGCCCAACGGGGCGGGCAAGACCACGGCCCTGTCGATGGCCACCGGGCTGCTGCGCCCGGACCACGGCCGCGCCTGGATCCACGGCGTCGACGTGTGGGAGCAGCCCCTCGAGGCCAAGCGACGGGTCGGCGTGCTCGCCGACGGCGTGCGCACCTTCGACCGCCTCACGGGCACGCAGCTCATGACCTACGCCGGGCTGCTGCATGGCCTCGACGCGGACACCGTGGCCGAGCGGACCGCGGACCTGCTGCGGGTGATGGACCTGGAGGACGCCGGCCGCAAGCTCGTGGCCGACTACTCCGCCGGCATGACCAAGAAGGTGTCCCTGGCGGCCGCCATGGTCCACGCCCCGGACCTGCTCGTCCTGGACGAGCCGTTCGAGGCCGTGGACCCGGTCTCCGCCGCGAACATCCGGGACATCCTGCACTCGTACGTGGAGCGGGGCGGCACCGTGATCGTCTCGAGCCACGTGATGGACCTCGTCCAGCGCATGTGCACCCACGTCGCCGTGATCGCGGCCGGGACGCTGCGGGCCGCCGGCACGCTCGAGGAGGTCCGGGACGGGCACGACCTCGAGGACCGCTTCGTGGACCTCGTCGGCGGCCGCCACGGCTCGGAGGGGCTGGCATGGCTCTGACGCTCGTCCGACTGCGCTGGACGCTGACCCTGAACCAGTGGCGGCGGTCCCCGTTCACCCTGGTGATGAGCGTGCTCGGCGCGCTGTACGTGCTCGGCATGGCCGCCGTGGCGGTGACGCTGCTCGTCACGGGCCTGCCCGCCCTGCCGGACGAGGCCCGCGGCGCCACGACCGTGCTGGCCGCCGCCGTCGTGGTGCTCGCCTGGCTCGTCATCCCGCCGTTCGTCACGGGCGTGGACGCCACCCTCGACCCGCACAGCTTCGTGCTCTTCCCCGTCCCGGCCCGCACCCTCATCGCCGGGCTGGTCCTGAGCGCCTTCACGACGCCGGTCGGGCTCGCCACGCTGGCCGTGCTGGTGGGCCTGGGGGCCAGCTGGTGGGACCGGCCGGCCGCGCTGGCGGCGGGCCTGGCCGGGGGCGCGCTGACCGCGGTGACCGCCGTGGCGATCGGCTCCGGCCTCGCCGGCCTCCTGGCCGCCTACGCGAGCCGGCGTCGGGTGCGGGACGTCGTCTCCGTCCTGCTGTTCATCCCGCTCATGCTCGGCGGCGTCGCCCTCTCGCAGGCCATCGCGTCGTTCGAGGACTTCCTGGCGATCGCGCCCCAGGTCGCCCGCGGCGCGGCGTGGACCCCGTTCGGGGCGGGCCCCGCCGCGGCGTGGGCGGCCGCCGAGGGCCGCGGCGCCGCCGTCGCGCTCCACCTCGCGGTGGCGGCGGCCTGGTGCCTGGCCGCCCTGGCCCTGTGGCACCTGGCCGTGCGCCGCACCGTGGAGCCGGTGGCCGTGGGCGGCGGTCGGTCCCGCCGCGTCGCCGCGGGAGCGGACCCGATGCCGCTGCGCTGGCTGGGCCGACGGGCCACGGGCCCGCGCACCGCGATCGCGGCCCGCGCCCAGCGCTACTGGCTGGCCGATCCGCGGTACGCGGCCGGGCTCATCATCATCCCGCTCATGGCCGTCCTGCTGTGGTTCACCGGGGGCATGGCCGCGGAGGGGGGTCCCGGACTGGGCCTGCTGCTGATCCTCGGGCCGATCACCGCCTGGTCCCTGGCCTACTCGATCTCCGCGGACATCGCCTACGACCACACGGCGTTCCACCTGCAGGTCGTCTCGGGCGTGCGGGGCGTGGACGACCGCTGGGGCCGGGTCCTGGGCCTGGCGGGCTGGGGCGTGCCGATGATCCTGCTCGTGACGACGGCGACGGTGGCGGCGGCGGGGGACTGGTCCCTGCTGGCGCCGATGCTGGGCCTGGCCCTCGGCCTGTTCGGGACGACCGCCGGGCTGTCCGCGTTCGTCTCCGCCCGCTTCGTCTACCCGGTTCCGAAGCCGGGGGACAGCCCGTTCGCGACGCCGCAGGGCGCGGCCATGCGCACGATGCTCGTCCAGGGCGCCGCGATGCTGGTCAGCCTGGCGCTCGCGGTGCCGTTCCTGGTGCCCTTCGTCGTCCGGCTCGTCACCGGGGCCGCCGTGTGGGGGTGGGTGACGGTGGCGCTCGGGCTCGCGTGGGGCGCCGTCGCGCTGTGGCTGGGTGTGCGCCTGGGGGCGCGCTGGTACGACCGCGCGCAGGCCGAGACCTACCAGGCCGTGGCCGCCTTCTGAGGGGCGCGGCTAGACTGGCCCGCATGAGTGTGACCGGCGAACCCGACCTGAACGACCCCTTCGCGCCCGCCGGCGGCGGCACGTCCGTCCTCGAGCGTGAGGAGCTGCGCCAGGAGATCGAGCCGGGCGACCACGAGCGCTTCGCCCACTACGTCCGCAAGGAGAAGATCACGGAGTCCGCCGTCACCGGTGCCCCCGTGATCGCCCTGTGCGGCAAGGTGTGGGTGCCGGGCCGGGACCCGAACAAGTTCCCCGTGTGCCCCACGTGCAAGGAGATCTACGAGGGCCTGCGCGAGCCGCAGGACGGCGGCGACGGCGACGGCAAGCGCGGTGGCTGGTTCGGAGGCCGCGGCCGTGGCTGACGGCCGCTCCCTGACGAGCGGCACCCCGGACGGCAGCGTCCAGCACGACCTGTTCCACATCGGCGAGGACCTTCCCCCCGCCATGCCCGAGCGCGCGGCGTGGGGGACGGCCCCCAAGCTGCGCCAGTGGCAGCAGGAGGCGCTGGAGCGCTACCTCCAGACCGCGCCGCAGGACTTCCTGGCGGTCGCGACCCCCGGCGCGGGCAAGACGACGTTCGCGCTGCGCGTGGCCAAGATCCTGATGGACTCCGGCGTCGTGCAGCGACTGACCGTCGTCGCGCCCACGGACCACCTCAAGCGCCAGTGGGCGGACAACGCCGCGCGCGTCGGCATCGCGATCGACCCGAACTTCAAGAACGCCGACGGGCGGCACGGCGCCGAGTACCGCGGGGTGGCGCTGACGTACGCCCAGGTGGCGAACAAGCCCGTCCTGCACCGGAACCGCACCGAGGCCGCCAAGACGCTGGTGATCCTGGACGAGATCCACCACGGCGGCGACGCCCTGAGCTGGGGCGAGGGCATCCGTGAGGCGTTCGAGCCGGCCACGCGGCGGCTGTCCCTGACCGGCACGCCCTTCCGCTCGGATACCGCCTCCATCCCCTTCGTCCGCTACGAGCTCGGCCAGGACGGCATCGAGCGCTCCAAGGCCGACTACACGTACGGCTACGGGCCGGCGCTGCGCGACCACGTGGTCCGCCCCGTGATCTTCATGGCCTACTCGGGCCAGATGCGCTGGAAGACCTCCACCGGCGAGGTCATGGAGGCTCAGCTCGGCGAGGCCGCCACGAAGGACATCACCGCCTCCGCCTGGCGCACCGCGCTGGACCCGGCGGGCGAGTGGATCCCGTCCGTGCTGCGCGCGGCCGACCGCCGGCTCAGCGAGGTGCGCCGCAACGTGCCCGACGCCGGCGGCCTCGTGATCGCCACGGACCACCAGGACGCGCGCGCGTACGCCGCGCAGCTCGAGGCGCTGACCGGCCAGCGGCCGGCCGTGATCCTCTCGGACGACAAGGGGGCCTCGGATCGCATCGAGGAGTTCGCCGCGTCGGACGAGCGGTGGATGGTGGCGGTGCGCATGGTGTCCGAGGGCGTGGACGTGCCCCGCCTGTGCGTGGGCGTGTACGCCACGTCCACGTCCACGCCCCTGTTCTTCGCCCAGGCCGTGGGCCGCTTCGTGCGCTCCCGCCGGCGTGGGGAGACCGCCTCGGTGTTCCTGCCGTCCGTGCCCGCGCTCATGCTGCTGGCCAACGAGATGGAGCTCGAGCGGGACCACGCGCTGGACCGCAAGGAGGGCGCCGTCGACGTCGAGGACCTCGAGGACGCCCCCGAGGAGGACCTCATCGCGGAGGCCAACCGGGCCGAGAGCGGCTCGGACGCGCTGACGCGGGAGAAGTTCGAGGCCCTCGAGTCCCGGGCGAGCTTCGACAAGGTGCTCTTCGACGGCGGCGAGTTCGGTCTCGGCGGCGCGGTCGGCTCGGAGGAGGAGCAGGACTTCCTCGGCATCCCGGGCCTGCTGGACGCCGAGCAGGTCTCCGCCCTGCTGCGGCAGCGGCAGGCCGAGCAGATCCAGCGCCGGCCGCGTGCGCAGGCGGTCGAGCCCGCCGACGTCGTGGACCACCGGCGGATGAAGGAGCTGCGCGCGGAGCTGTCCAAGACGGTGTCCGCCTGGGCGGCCCGGTCCGGCCAGCCGCACGGGGTGATCCACAACCGCCTGCGGGAGATCTCCGGCGGCCCCGCCGTGGCCCAGGCCTCCCGGGAGCAGCTGGAGAAGCGGCTGAGCACCCTGCGCGGGTGGTTCGTCGGCCGGACCTGAGGTTCAGATTCGAGACTCTAGGGGGCGGGTGTGTCAATCGTAATCGGATCTTTAGGGGGAATATTTTTATGGCTAATTTACCAGGCTATTGGTACTAGATGGCCCGAAGTTTATGCGACAGCTCGGGACTCTCTTGATTTAATGCCAAGAAGAAGCTCGGTAAAGTATCTACTTATATACAGGGGAATACCTACGTTTTCCGTGACTGTCCTGGCCCTGAACTTGGCCGTGGAGTCGGGAGGGGACCCGTATTGGACGTCAGCATTCGTATTTTGGACCTATTCGACCTTGGCGGAAATTCGGTCTACTTTCAGCCCAAAGGGCGCATTGAGACAATTGTCTACAGTGAATACTGTCTATCTTTCGGCGTCTGTAGTCGTCACAACGATTTATTGCAGTGTCGCAGTATTGGTATACCCGCACTTCTCTGTCCTGGTTCCGTCGGTCAGGGAGCTTGTTATTGCACTCTGGACAGCCCTGTTCGCTTCCGTTTTGGCGATATCTTTCCAGCGATTCAACACCCGGTCCGGTCCGGATGTGCAAATGGAAATCGATTACTCCATTAAGGACATCGGACAGAAGACGTGGTCTCAAATCGATTCCATATGTATGCGTGAAAATATTGACCCTTGCCTCATTAAGGCCCTTGCTGCTGCCGAAGCGCAGCAGCGGCCTCGGTGGATCCGGCAGGCGGAGCGCGTGGCGGGGCGACTCTTCGGCGGTGGGACTTTTGGTGTCGGCCAATGGCCGTCATCACGGCCAATTGATGATCTAACGTCTATAGAGTTCCGCGCTAAGCAGCTGGCGCCTGTGGGCGCAACTCCGCATGAGTGCGACATTGCTGAGGTCTATGATTTCCTTGATATTGACTATTTCATCTATTCATGGAACTCGGATGAATCATTTGCAGATAGCGCGAGGGGATTTTACTCTGCATTCAGGAGGGCAAAGATGGTTGAGCATGTTGCCGAAAGCGATGCGTGACATGCCATCCCGTCAGCGAGGCGCTCCGCCGACTTGGCCTGAAGGCCCGCACGCGGCGGTCTGAGGTTCGCCTCCCCTGGCTGGCACCCGGCACGGGGACGGGCTGGAATGGGGGCACGATGTCAGGAGTCGCCATGCCCGTGTCCGCCCCGTCCCCGTCACGTCCCGCCGTCCTCGGCTTCGCCGCGCGGTACCCGTGGGTGCTCGCGACGCTGGTCGTCGTCGCCCTCACCCTCGGCCTGCACCTGGCGGGGGCGGAGGATCCGGCGCGCTGGATCGCCTCGGCGTATGCCCTGGTGGTGGCCGCGTGGACCTCGGTGGGCATGGTCAGGGACCTGATGCGCGGGCACTGGGGTGTGGACATCCTCGCCGTCACCGCGATCGTCGCCACCGTGCTGGTGGGGGAGCACCTCGCCGCCGTGCTCGTCTGCCTGATGCTCACCGGTGGGGAGGCCCTCGAGGACTACGCGGCCGGCCGCGCTCGGCGGGATCTGTCCGCCCTGCTGGACCGCGCCCCGCAGCGCGCGCATCGCCTGGGCCCGGACGGCTCCGTGGAGGACGTGCCGGTGGAGGAGGTGAGTGCCGGCGACCGGCTCCTGGTGCGTCCCGCCGAGGTGCTTCCCGTGGACGGCACCGTGGCTTCCGCCGAGGACGGCGGGGAGGTCGCCGTGGACCTGGACGAGTCCTCCCTGACCGGCGAGTCCCTGCCCGTCACGCGCCGCACCGGCTCGGCCGTGATGTCCGGCGCGCTCAACGGCACCCGCGCCTTCGTGCTCGAGGCGACCGCCTCCGCGGCCGACTCGCAGTACGCGGCCATCGTCTCCCTCGTGCAGCAGGCGGCCGAGTCCCGCGCCCCCATGGTGCGCCTGGCCGACCGCTACGCCGTGCCGTTCACCGCCGTCGCCTACCTGATCGCCGGCCTGGCCTGGTGGCTGTCCCAGGACCCGGTCCGCTTCGCCGAGGTGCTCGTGGTGGCCACGCCGTGTCCGCTGCTCATCGCCGCTCCGGTGGCCTTCCTCGGCGGCATGTCCCGCGCCGCCACGTCCGGGGTGATCGTGAAGTCGGGTGGGACCATCGAGGCCCTCGGCTCCGTGCAGACCGTGGGCTTCGACAAGACCGGCACCCTCACCGCCGGCCGCCCCGAGCTGGTCGGCGTGCGCCCGGCCGCCGGCTTCGCCCAGGACGAGCTGCTGCGCCTGGCCGCCTCCGCCGAGCAGTACTCCGTGCACGTGCTCGCCGACGCCATCCGCGCGGCGGCCGAGGAGCGCGGGCTGTCCCTGGCGACCGCGCAGGATGCCACGGAGGAGGCCACCCACGGGGTCGTGGCGGTGCTCGAGGGTCGGCGCGTCGTCGTCGGCAAGCGCGCCTACGTCACGCAGGCCGCCCCGGACACCGTCACCGCCGACCTCGCCCCCGGTCAGTCCGCCGTCTACGTGGCCGTGGACGGCGCCTTCGCCGGCGTCCTGCTGCTGGCCGACCGCATCCGCCCCGAGTCCGCCGCCACCGTGCAGGCGCTCCACCGCCTCGGCGCACGACAGGTCCTCATGCTCACCGGCGACGCCGAGGCCACCGGACGGCACATCGCCAGGGAGGCGGGCATCGACGAGGTCCACGCGGACCTGCTGCCCGCGGACAAGGTCCGCCTGCTCTCCGAGCGCCCGGAGCGCCCGGTGATGATGGTCGGCGACGGCGTCAACGACGTCCCCGTGCTCGCCGCCGCGGACGTGGGCGTGGCCATGGGCGCCCGCGGCTCGACCGCCGCCTCCGAGTCCGCCGACGTGGTGGTGCTCGCCGACGACGTCTCCAAGGTCGCCGTCGCCGTGGCCGCCGGCCAGCGCACCCTGCAGGTGGCCACGCAGTCGATCTGGGTCGGCATCGCGCTCTCCCTGGTCCTGATGGTCATCGCCGCCACGGGCGCCATCCCGGCTCTGGTCGGCGCGCTGTTCCAGGAGCTCGTGGACGTCGTGGCCATCGTCAACGCGCTGCGCGCCATGAAGCCCGGCCCGCACGAGGCCGAGCGGCTCGGCGATCTCGCCGCCGCCCCCGCCCGGGGGGAGCGGCAGGCCGTGTCGGCCTGAGCGCCGGGCTCAGCCGTCCCGGGACTGGAAGCGCACGAAGGCGCGCAGCTCGTCACCCTCCACGTCACGGGACTCGCGGAATCCATGGGCCTCGTAGAAGGCGCGCTGGCGCTCCTCGGTGTCCGTGAGCAGCACGTGCTGACGCACCTGGCCGAACCGGGCGAAAACGCGGCGCAGCAGCTCGGAGGCGATGCCGCGGCGCTGGTGCCCCGGATCCACGAGGATGTCCTGCAGGTAGGCGATGGTGTGGCCGTCGGAGACCACGCGGGCCAGGCCGACCAGACGGCCGCCGTCGAAGGCGGTCACCACGGTGGCCGAGCCCTGCAGCCCGCCCATGAGCGTGTCCATGTCCGCCGTGGAGGCGGACCAGCCCACGGCGTCGTAGAGGGCGCGGACGTCGTCGGCGGCCGGGATCGCCCCGGAGAGGTAGCGGATGCCGTCCCGGTCTGCGGCGATGGGGGAGTCGGTCATGGCTGCTCTCCTCGTCGACGTCGGGCACCGGCTCCGGCACGCCCGCCGGGGCCGCGTGCCTCCATCATGCCGCATCGAGTGACATTCGTCACTGTCTCGGCGTGCGGCGCCTCAGAGGCGACGCCGGTGCCGCTCGGGGCCGAACCCGCTCACGAGGTCGCCAGGATGGCCCCGGCGGCCTCCATCTCGTGGAGCGCGGCCTGGGCGGCCGCCTCGTCGACGCCGGCCACCAGGTCGGTCAGCACGGTGACCTCGTAGCCGGCGTCGAGGGCGTCGAGCACGGTGGCGCGCACGCAGTGGTCCGTGGCGATGCCCACCACGGTGATCGCGTCCACGCCCTGCTCACGGAGCCACTCGTCGAGGCCGGGGGCGCCGGACTCGACGGCGGCCGCGGCCACGGCGGTGGCCCCGTACGGGCCGACGGTCCCGGAGGGGCGCTCGCCCGCGGCCCCGGTCGGGACGGCGTCGGGCTCGCCGAGGGCGCCGTCGAAGCCGGAGTAGGCGTCCGTGTGCAGGCCCTTGAGGAACTCGGCGTCGAGGTGCTCGGCGTCCAGGTCGGGATGCAGCTCGGCGCCGGCGGTGCCGGCCACGCAGTGCACCGGCCAGGTGGTGCGGAAATCCGGCTCGGCGCCGGTGGCCGCGGCGAAGTGCGTGCCCGGGTCGACGTGCCAGTCGCGCGTGGCGGCCACGGACGCGTAGGCGTCCGCGTGCTCGGCCAGGTGCTCGCTGACCCCGGCCGCGACGGCGGCGCCGCCGGTCACGCCGAGGGCGCCGCCCTCGCAGAAGTCGTTCTGCACGTCCACGATCACCAGGGCGCGGTTCAGGTTCTCCATGGGTCAGTCCTCCAGGAAGATGGTCGGGATGGCGGGGTCGCCCGGCTGCAGGCGGCCCACCGAGGCGGGCAGCTCGCGCAGGGAGGCGGCGTGCCGCTCGGCGGCGCGGGTGACGGCCTCGGGGCCGGTCCAGCCCTCGGCCAGCTCGCCGGCGTGCACGAAACGGTGCAGCAGGGGACGGTCGTCGGCGTCGGGCGCGGCGCCGCGGTTGACGCCGATCACCTCGGCGGTGGCCCGGCCCCGCGGGTCGCGGCGGCGCGCGGCCTCCTTGCGGCCGCCCCGGCTGGCCTTGCCGGAACTGGCCTTGGCCACGTCCACCCACGTGCCGTCGTCGTCCTGGCGGGCCACGAGCTTGTAGACCATGGAGGCGGTGGGCGCGCCGGACCCGGTGACCAGGCGCGTGCCCACGCCGTACGAGCTGACGGGGGCGGAGCGCAGGGCGGCGATCGCGTACTCGTCCAGGTCCGAGGTGACCATGATCCCGGTCTCGGTGTTGCCCAGCTCGTCGAGCAGCTCGCGCACGCGGTGAGCCTGGATCACGAGGTCGCCGGAGTCGACCCGGACGTTCCGCAGGGCCGGGCCGGCAACCTCGACCGCGGTGCGCACGCCCTGCTCCACGTCATACGTGTCCACGAGGAGGGTGGTGTCCGCCCCGAGCGCGGCGACCTGGGCCTCGAAGGCGGCGCGCTCCGAGTCGTGCAGCAGGGTGAAGGAGTGGGCGGCGGTGCCGACGGTCGGGATGCCGTACCGGCGGCCCGCCTCGAGGTTCGAGGTGGCGGTGAAGCCCGCGATGGCCGCGGCGCGGGCGGCGGCCACGGCAGACTCCTCGTGCGTGCGGCGCGAGCCCATCTCGGCGCACGGGCGGCCGTCCGCGACGGCCGTCATGCGGGAGGCTGCGGAGGCCACGGCGGAGTCGTAGTTGTAGATGGAGAGCAGGTAGGTCTCCAGGATGCACGCCTCGGCGAACGTCGACTCCACCTGCAGGAGGGGGGAGTGCGGGAAGTAGGCCTCGCCCTCGGCGTAGCCCACGATGTCACCCGTGAACTCGTAGTCGGCCAGCCAGGCCAGCGTGGCGTCGTCGAGGGCGGTGGTGTCCGCGAGGAAGTCGAGCTCGGGCGTGTCGAACCGGAAGCGGGACAGGCCCTCCAGCGCGCGGCCCACGCCGGCCACCACGCCGTAGCGGCGGCCGCTGGGCAGGCGTCGGGTGAACAGCTCGAAGCGGGAGCGGCGGTGCGCGGTGCCGGCCTTCAGCGCGGCCTGGAGCATGGTCAGCTCGTAGTGGTCGGTCATCAGCGCCGTGGGGATCTGCCAGTCGTCGGCGGTCCGCGGGGCGCTGGGCACGGGGTTCTGGCTCACGCCCCCACCCTAGTGGACCGTGGCGGGGCCGGTCCTGGCCCGCCCGCCTCGTACACTGGGGCGCATGTCCGTGCTGACCCGCCACGATCCGTCCGCGCCGCGCGCCGTGCGTCCGGCGCCGGGTGAGTCCGTCCCCGCCGGCGCCACCGACACCGCCCTGCTGGAGCGGCCTCACGAGGACACAGCCCGGGACCGGCCGTGGAACGTGGTGGTGTGGAACGACCCGGTGAACCTGATGAGCTACGTGGCCTACGTGTTCCGCACCCACTTCGGCTACTCCGCGGCCAAGGCGCAGCGGCTCATGCTCGAGGTCCACGAGCGGGGCCGGTCCGTGGTGGCGACGGGCACCAAGGAGAAGGCCGAGCTGCACGTGGGCGCGATGCACGGCTACGGGCTGTGGGCCACGCTGGAGCAGGCGGAGGACTGAGGAGGGGCATGGCAGAACGGTTCCGCTGGACGCGGCGGGGGTACACGGCGCAGCTGGAGCTGCCGGAGGTGCGCCTGCTGCGCGGGCTGGTCAGGGACGTCGTCGCCCTGCTCGAGGGCCGACGCGCGGACGTGCGCCCCGCCGAGGCGGACCCCGCCGAGGCCCCGGCCGCCGAGGACGGCGTCGACACGCCCGAAGATCCCCCGGCGGCGCCGCCGTCCGTGTCCGCCGCGCAGGACGCGGGCCCCGTGGCCGGGCTGGACGCGTCCGACGCCGCGTTCTGGGG
Organism: Micrococcus sp. Mcc89; assembly: GCF_024519795.1. Classification (NCBI taxonomy): domain Bacteria; kingdom Bacillati; phylum Actinomycetota; class Actinomycetes; order Micrococcales; family Micrococcaceae; genus Micrococcus; species Micrococcus sp. Mcc89. Next base: position 140,243 of record NZ_JALJRI010000030.1, read on the forward strand.
GCTGGTCTCCGGGCTGCACCTGAGCCAGGACCCGGAGCCGCAGCGTTCGGCCCCCACCGACCCGGCCGTCGCACGCCTCCTGCCGGATGCGATGCCCCAGGCCGGCGCCGCCGAACAGGGCGCCCACCGGGCCCTGACCGAGGACGCCCTGTCGGAGGGGAAGCTCGCGGACGCGCGCCTGGCACTCGAGCTGCTGCGCTCGACGCGCGTGGAGGTCCCGCACGACCAGGCGCCGGCCTTCGGCCGCGCGCTCAACGACGTGCGCCTCGTCCTCGCGGCCCGCCTGGGCGTCGAGACCGAGGAGGACGCCGCCCGCGTGCACGCCGTGGACGACTGGCGCAGCGCGGAGGACGTCGAGTCCACCATGGCCCTGCTCTACAACTTCACCTCGTGGCTGCTGGAGACGCTCATGACGGAGATGCTCAGCGAGCTGCCCGAGGGCGCGGACGAGTCCGCGCCGGGCGCCGGGGACGCGGAGGGCGAGCAGTGAGCGGCCAGCGCGCCGCCGTGGACGCCGCCGCGCCGATCGGCGTGTTCGACTCGGGCGTGGGCGGGCTGACCGTGGCCCGGGCGATCATGGACCAGCTGCCCCACGAGTCCATCCTCTACGTGGGCGACACGGAGCACTCGCCGTACGGCCCGCGGCCCATCGCCGAGGTACGGGCCCTCGCCCTGGCGATCATGGACGAGCTCGTCGCGCGCGGCGTCAAGGCGCTCGTGATCGCGTGCAACTCCGCGTCGGCCGCCGTGCTGCGCGACGCCCGCGAGCGCTACACGGGAGGCCACGGCATCCCCGTGATCGAGGTGATCCAGCCCGCCGTGCGCCGCGCCGTGGCAGCCACCCGCACGGGCCGGATCGGTGTGATCGGCACCGAGGCGACCGTCGGGTCCCGCGCCTACGAGGACTCGTTCTCGGCCGCCCCGCACCTCGAGATCACCTCGGTCGCGTGCCCGCGGTTCGTGGAGTTCGTGGAGGCCGGCATCACCACCGGCCCCGAACTGCTGGAGACCGCCCGGGAGTACACGGCCCCGCTGCGTGCGGCGGGCGTGGACACCCTCGTGCTGGGATGCACCCACTACCCGCTGCTGACCGGCGCGCTCTCCCTCGTGATGGGGGAGGACGTCACGCTCGTCTCCTCCGCGGAGGAGACCGCCAAGGACCTCTACCGGGAGCTGGTCCGCCTCGGCCTCGAGCACCCCCACTCGGCCGCGGGCTCCGGCCAGGCCACCCGCCACCGCTTCGCCGCCACCGGCGACCCCGACCACTTCCAGGCCCTCGCGCGCCGCTTCCTCGGACCCGAGGTCGAGTCCGTGCGACGCCTGGAGACGATCGGCGCGCCCCGCCCCGCGGCCGCGCCGGTCCCGACGCGCTCGGCGGCCTCCGTCCGGCCGGGCCCCGAGCAGGAGGGTGTGACGTGAAGCTGACCATCATCGGGGCCTCCGGGTCCTTCCCCGGCCCGGGCTCGCCCGCCTCGTGCTACCTCCTCACCGCCGAGGGCGTGGCCGAGGACGGCGTCACCCCGCGCACGTGGCGGATCCTGCTCGACCTCGGCAACGGCGCCCTCGGCGTGCTGCAGCGCTACGTCGAGCTCGAGGACCTGGACGGCATCCTGCTCTCCCACCTGCACCCGGACCACTTCATGGACCTGTGCGGGATGCACGTGGCCATCCGCTGGAACCCGGCCGGCTGGGGACGCGGCCGGCTGCCCGTCTACGGACCCGCCGGCACCGCCGACCGCATCGCCGAGGCGTACGGGATGGACCCCGAGCCGGGGATGCACCAGGACTTCGAGTTCCGGTGCTGGGCCGCCGGCCGCCCCGAGCGGCTCGGTCCGTTCCGGTTCACCCCGGTCCCCGTGCGCCATCCCATCGACGAGGCCTACGCGATCCGGGTCGAGGTGGACCGCGTCGACGACGACGGCGACGTCACCACCCGCGTGCTCACCTACTCCGGGGACACCGACGCGTGTGAGGGGCTCGTCGAGGCCGCGCGGGACGCGGACGTGTTCCTGTGCGAGGCCGCCTTCCACGAGGGCCGGGACGACGGCATCGACGGCGTCCACCTGACCGGCCGACGGGCCGGCGAGACGGCGGCGCAGGCCGGGGCCCGGAAGCTGCTGCTCACACACCTGCCGGTGTGGAACGATCCGCAGCGCGCCGTCCAGGAGGCCCGCGAGGTGTACGACGGCCCGCTGGCCGTCGCCGTCTCGGGGCTGAGCTACGGCGTCTGAGGGCGTGCCTAGACTGGAGGCCATGAGCTCTCCCGCCCCCACCGCCCCCCGCCCGGACGGCCGCGCCGTCGACGAGCTGCGCCCCATCACCATCACCCGGGGCTGGTCCCGGCAGGCGGAGGGCTCGGCCCTGATCGAGTTCGGGAACACCCGCGTGCTGTGCACCGCCTCCTTCACCGAGGGCGTGCCGCGCTGGCTCAAGGGCGAGGGGACCGGCTGGGTCACCGCCGAGTACGCGATGCTCCCGCGGGCCACCAACGAGCGCAGCCAGCGCGAGTCCGTCAAGGGCCGGATCGGCGGGCGCACCCACGAGATCTCCCGCCTGATCGGCCGGTCCCTGCGCGCCGTCATCGACCTGTCCGCCCTGGGGGAGAACACCATCGTCCTGGACTGCGACGTCCTCGACGCCGACGGCGGCACCCGCACCGCCGCCATCACGGGCGCCTACGTCGCCCTCGCCGAGGCGGTGGCCTGGGCGCGGCGCGAGGGGATCCTCGCCAAGGGCGCTGCCGTCCTCAAGGACTCCGTCGCCGCGGTGTCCGTGGGCATCGTGGACGGGGTGCCCGTCCTCGACCTGCCGTACGTGGAGGACGTGAAGGCGGAGACGGACATGAACGTGGTCGTCACCGGGGCCGGGGAGTTCGTGGAGGTGCAGGGCACCGCCGAGGGCGCGCCGTTCACCCGCGCCGAGCTGGACACCCTGCTGGACCTGGCCCTGATCGGCACGGGTGAGCTGGCCCGCATCCAGGCCGAGACCCTGGCCGCCGCCACGGAGGACCGGGCGTGAGCGCGCCCGCCTCCTCGTCGGCGGGCCTGCCGGAGGGCGCCCGCATCGTGCTCGCCACGCACAACGCGGGCAAGGTGCGCGAGCTGCGGCAGCTGCTCGCCGGCGCCGTGCCCGGCCTCGACGTGGAGGCCGCGGTGGTGGACGCGGGCGCCGTGGGCGCCCCGGACGTCGTCGAGGACGGCGTCACGTTCGCCCAGAACGCGCTGAAGAAGGCCCGCGCCGTGGCCGCGCACACCGGGCTGATCGCCGTCGCGGACGACTCCGGTCTGGCCGTGGACGTGCTGCACGGCGCCCCCGGGATCTTCTCGGCCCGCTGGGCCGGGCGCCACGGGGACGACCGTGCCAACCTCGAGCTGCTGCTGGCCCAGCTGGCCGACGTGCCGGACGAGCATCGGGGTGCCCAGTTCGTGTGCGCCGCCGCGCTCGCGGTCCCCAGCGGCCCGGACGCCGCGGGCGCCCGGGCCATCCACGTCGAGCACGTCGAGCACGGCCGCCTGCCCGGCACGCTGCTGCGCGAGCCCGTGGGGGACGGCGGCTTCGGCTACGACCCGATCCTGCGGCCCGAGGGCCGGGACGTGTCCACCGCGCAGCTGAGCCCCGAGGACAAGAACGCGATCAGCCACCGGGGGCACGCCTTCCGCGCCCTGCTGCCCTACCTGGTGGACGCGCTCGACGCGCGCCCGTGAGCGGCGGGCGCGTCCCCGTGCCGGGGCTGGACTTCACCGCGATCGACTTCGAGACCGCCAACGGCTTCCGCGGCTCCCCGTGCGCCGTGGGCGCCGTCCGGGTGCGGGACGGGGTCATGGTGGACCGTGCCGAGTGGCTGATCCGTCCGCCCGTCGGCTTCGACCGGTTCGATCCCCGCAACGTGCGCATCCACGGCATCACCGAGGACCGCGTCCTGGACGCCCCCCGGTTCGCGCAGGTGTACGACGAGCTCGCGGACTTCGTGGGGACGGACGTGCTCGCGGCGCACAACGCGGGCTTCGACGTCGGCGTCATCGAGTCCGGCCTCGAGGTCTCCGGCCGGGACGTGCCGGGCCTGGAGTTCGTGTGCACCCTGGTGCTGGCGCGCCGCGTCTACGACCTGCCCTCGTACGCCCTGCCCTCCGCGGCGCGCGAGGCCGGGTTCACCCCGGGGCGCCACCACGACGCACTGGCCGACGCCGAGGCCTGCGCGGCCATCCTCGTGGACATCGGCCGGCGCGTGCTGGGGGCGCCGCCGGCCGACGCGGAGATTCTGCCCGGGCTGACCGACGCGCCGGCCGGCCGCGGCGTCGACCGCCTGATGCGGGCCCAGGGGCTGAGCGTCAGCGTCCTCGCCCCCCGGGCGGCGGGATCGGGCGCCGAGTCGAAGGCCACCCGCCAGGCCCGGCGTACCGAGGGCGTCTTCGACGCGCGGGTCCCGCTGCGGGACGAACGCGCCATGCCCGACTTCATGCGCTGGCCGGACGAGGGCGTCAATCCGCTCCCGAACCCGGCCGCCGACCCGGGCCACCCCCTGTTCGGCCAGACCGTGGTGTTCACGGGCGGCATCGGCATGTCGCGTCAGAGTGCCAAGACGCGCGCGGCCGCGCACGGCGCGCAGACCGCGAACCGGGTGGGCGCGGCCACCACGATGCTCGTCGTGGGGGACGGCTTCGAGGCCGCGGACCTGCACCGCCCGCGCGCCGAGGACGGGGCACCGCAGGCCGTGACCACGGCGCTGGCGCACCGCAAGACGCGGGACGCCCTGCGCCGGCGGGACCGTGGGCAGGCCATCGCCCTGGTCTCCGAGGGGGAGTTCCTGCAGATGCTCGACGGGAACTGGCCGGACGCCGCGCGCTGAACCACTCAGGTGGTCGCGGCGCTCCAGCGCCGGGCGGCCTCCAGGACGACCTCGCGCTCGGCGACCCACCCCGGGACGGAGGCCTCGGCCGCGGCGCGGTCCGCGGGGTCGTGCGCACCGAACACGGCGGTGCCGTGCGCCACGCCGAGCACCTGCCCGGCCAGCGAGGCCGTGGAGTCGGAGTCGCCGTCGTGGTTCACGCCGATCCGCAGCGCCAGGGCGAGCGCCGCCGCCGGATCGGCCGGGTGCACCGCCTGCGCGGTGAGCGCGGCATACAGCGCGATCGCCAGGGCCTCCTCCGCGACCCAGCCCTCGCCGAGCGCGGTGGGGAGGGCGCCGGGGGCGCCGGGGTCGGCGTCGACGGTGCCGGCCAGGTCGACCGCCGCGGTCACGGCGGCGCGGGTCTCCGCGGCCTCCTCGCCCAGGCCGTCGAGCCACGCGCGGGCGTGCGCGACCGCGGCGGCCAGGTCCAGGCCGCGCAGCAGGGCCGCGATGACGAGGGCGTACGCGCCCGCCGCGACCCACGCGGTGGGGTGGCCGTGCGTGAGGACGGCCCCCTGGCGGGCGAGGGACACGACGTGCGGGTCCTCGAGCCCCGGCACCATCCCGTACGGGGCCGAGCGCATGACCGTCCCGCAGCCCTTCGAACCCGGGTTGTGCGGGTCGCCCGGCAGGCCCATCCCCGGTTCGGCGAGCCCGGTCAGGCACGCGGTGCCCGGCGCGCGGCGCACCTTCAGCTCCGCGTGCGCGTCGATCCAGCGGGGCGGGGCCGGGGGAGCGCCCTCGGGCAGCGCGCCGTCCTGCGTGGCGAACCAGCGCAGGCACGCGAGCCACACGCACGCCGCAGGATCGGCCGGGACGCCGTCGTTCTGCCACTCGATCCACTCGAGCAGGCCGTCGAGCACGTACAGCGTCAGCTGCGTGTCGTCGGTGATCGGCAGGGCGTGGGCGCCCTCCTGGGCGAGCAGGTCCGCGGCGTCGGTGACGCCGGCGGGGCCGTGCACCGCCGCGATCCCCGACGCGGGGGTGAACTCGACGACGCCGCCCAGCGCGTCCCCGGCGGCACCGGCCGCGAGGAGGGCCAGGACCCGGTCGGCGTGCTCGGGGCCGGGCAGGGGCGTGGACGAGGAGGCGGTGGGCTCGGGCGCGGTGGCGGACATGCCGCCATCGTACGAGCTGCACCGCGTCGTGCTTATCCCGTCCACACCCTCCCTAGAGTGGGCCGCATGATCCTGCTGCACACCTCGGACTGGCATCTGGGCCGGTCGTTCCACGGCACCGGGCTGCTCGAGGCCCAGGAGGAGGTCCTGGACGCCCTCGTCGCGACCGTGACGGAGCGCGGCGTGGACGCCGTCCTGCTGGCCGGGGACGTGTACGACCGCGCGCTGCCGCCGGCGGACGCCGTCCGGCTGCTGGACCGGACGCTCACCCGGCTGCACGCGGCCGGCGCCCAGGTGGTGCTCACGAGCGGCAACCACGACTCGGCGGTGCGCCTCGGCTTCGGCGGCGGACTCCTGGCGGCCGCGGGCGTGCACGTGCGCGCGGACGCGGCGGAGCTGGACCGCCCCGTGCTGCTCACCGAGCCCGGGGTCGACGGCGGCGCGGGCCAGACCGTGGCCGTCTACGGCATCCCCTACCTCGAACCGCGCCACCAGGGACCGGCCTGGGGCGTGGAGCCCCACCACACGGCCGTGCTGACGGAGGCGGTCCGCCGCGTCCACGCCGATCTGGCCGCCCGCCGCGCCGAGACGCCGGAGCCGGTGGCCGCCGTCGTGCTGGCCCACCTGTTCGCGGCCGGGGGCCACGGCTCCGAGTCCGAACGGGACATCGGCGAGGGCGAGCACGTCGAGCCGGACGCCCCGCCCGAGATGCTGGTGGGCACGCTGGGGCAGGTGCCGGTCTCCGTGTTCGACGGGCTCGACTACGCGGCCCTGGGCCACCTGCACGGCCGCCAGCGGCTGGCAGAGCACGTGCGGTACTCCGGCTCACCGCTGCCGTACTCCTTCTCCGAGGCGGGCCACCGCAAGGGCGGCTGGCTCGTCCACGTCACGGGCGGGGCCGTCACCGACGTCGAGGCCGTGGACTGGGACGCCGGACGGCGCCTGGCGGTGCTGTCCGGGCCGATCGAGGACCTGCTGGAGTCCCCGGAGTTCGCGTGGGCGGAGCAGTGCTGGGTGCAGGTCACCGTCACCGACGACGAACGCCCCGAGCGGGCCCTGGAGCGCCTGAAGACCCGGTTCCCCTCCGTGCTCGTCTTCCGCCACGAACCGGCCGGCGGGAGGCGGGCCCGGGAGCGGACCTACGCCCAGGTCCTGCGGCAGGCACCCTCGGACCACGCGCTCGCGGTCGGTTTCGTGGACCACGTCCGGCAGCGGCCGGCCAGCGGGGCCGAGCAGGACCTGCTGCGGGACGCCCTCGAGGCCGCTCGCGCGGGGGAGGTGCGCGCATGAGGATCCATCGGATGCGCCTGGAGGGGCTCGGGCCCTACGCCCAGGCGCAGGACGTCGACTTCGACCGGCTCAACGCGGGCGGCCTGTTCCTGCTGGACGGGCCCACCGGCGCGGGCAAGTCCACGGTGCTGGCCGCGCTGTGCTTCGCCCTCTACGGGACCGTGCCGGGCGGACGGTCGGCCGAGTCGCTCGTGACCACGCTGCGCGAGCCCGGCGCGGTGATCCCCGAGGTGCAGGTCGAGTTCACCGTGCAGGGCCGGCGCTTCGAGGTGGTCCGCTCGCCCAAGCACGAGCGGCCCCGCCGGAGACGCAGCGCGGCGGGCGGCGCCACCGTCACCACGCAGGCCACGGTCTCCCTGCGGGAACGCGTGGACGGGGAATGGACGGCGCCGCTCACCCGGGCGGACGAGGTCGGCCAGCAGATCGCGGCCGTCCTGCACCTGGACGCCGAGCAGTTCATGCAGGTGGTCCTGCTGCCTCAGGGACAGTTCGCCCAGTTCCTCACCGCGAAGTCGGATGAGCGCCGCGTCCTGCTGCGGCGGCTCTTCGGCACGCAGCGCTTCGACGGCGTCGAGGAGCACCTGCGCGTCGAGACGGCCCGGCTGGACACCGCGGTGGCCGTGGACGCGGACGTGGCCCGGACCGCGCGGGCACAGCTGGCCGAGGCGCTCCACGAGGCGCTCGGCCCGGACTGGCATGCGCCGGAGCCGTCACCGGACACGGACGACCGGCTGCTCGGCCTCGCCGCCGAGCGCGCAGGTCGCGCCCACGAGGACGCGCGGGCCGACCTCGCCACGGCCCGCGCCGCGGAGCAGCGGGCCCGGGTGACGGCGCGTGAGCTGGAGACCCGCGGGCGGGACCTGGCCGCGGCCGAGGCGTGGGCGAGCCGTCGACGCGACCACGACGCCGAGGCCGAGACCGCCGCGGCGCGGCGCCGCGCCGTCGACGCCCATGAGCGCGCCGGGCGGGTGCTCGCGGCCGCCCAGCGGGCCACCGCGGCGGCGGACGCCGCCGGCACCGCGTCGGAGACGGTGACGGAGGCCCTGGCGCACGTCGAGGACGAGCCGACCGCGGCGGCGTGGCTCGCCGCCGCCCGGGCGGACGGGGCCGCCGACGCGCCCGCCTCCCGCCAGGCGCTGGGGGAGGCCGAGCGCGCCGCGGAGGCGGTGGCACGCGCCGTCCAGGACCGTGCCCGGATGGGCGAGCTGGAGCAGGAGGCGGCCGCCGCGGCGGAGCGTCGGGCCGAGATCGGCCGCGACCGCGCCGCCCTGGTCGAGTCCCGCCCCGAGCGTGAGGCGGCCGTCGCGGCACACCGCGCGGCCGTCGAACGCGGCACCGAGCGTCTCGGCGCCCGGGAGGCCGTGGACCGCGCCGTGTCCGAGGCCGCCGCTCGCCGCACGGCCGCCGAGGCCGCGGCCGCCCGCGCCGTCGAGGCAGAGACCGCGGCCCGGGCCCACCGGGAGGCACAGGAGCGGCGACGCGAGGCCGCCGAACGGCACGTCGGTCTGCTGCGTGCCCGGTACGAGCAGGCCGCCTCCGAACTGGCGGAGCGGCTCGTGCCCGGCGAGCCGTGCGCCGTGTGCGGCTCGCCCGAGCACCCGGCCCCGGCCGCCACCGCGGACACCACGGTGACCGAGGCGGACGTGCGGGACGCCGAGCAGGCCCGGACCGCGGCCGACCGGGCCGCGACCGACGCCGAGACCGCCCTGCGCGCCGCCGAGCAGACCCTCCGCACGGCGCGCGAGGCCGCCGCCGGGCTCGCACCCGAGGCCGCGCGAGAGGCGCTCGAGCGCGCCGAGGCCGAACGGGCCGCGCTGGACCAGGCGGCGAAGGACCTCGCCGCGGACCGCCGGCGGCTGACCGCCGCCGAGAAGACGCTCGCCGGGGCCGACGAGACCGCCGCCGCGCTCGCGGCCGAGGACGGTCGGCTCGCCGAGGCCGCCGCCCACCGTGCCGCCCGGCTGACCGAGCTGCGGGACGCCGTCGAGGCCGCCCGCGGTGACGCCGAGACCCTCGACGCCCGCCGCGACCAGGTCACCGCCGCACGCCGGGTCCTGGCCGCCCTCGCTGCGGCGCAGGACGAGGACGCGCGCGCCCGGGCGGTCGCCGACGAGACCGACCAGGCGCTCACCGCCGCGCTGGCCGAACAGCACTTCGACGACGTCGACGCGGCGCGCGCGGCCCGCCTCGAGGAGACGGAGGCCGCCGCGCGCACGGCCGCCGTGCAGGAGTGGCACGCCGAACGGGCCCGCCTCGCCGAGCTCGAGGCGAGCGAGCCCGTCCGCCGGGGCCGCGCCCTCGCCGAGGCGGGCGTCGAGCCGCCGACCGAGGAGCAGACCCGCGCCGCCGCCGAGGCGCTCGCCGCGGCCGAGGCCGCGAGCTCGTCCCGGGCGACGGCGGTCGGGCGACTCGATTCACTCGTCGCCACGGTGCGCCGCCAGTCAGCCGCCCTGACCGAGGTCCTGGAGCGGTCCGCCGGGCTCATCGCCGAGCACACGCGGGTGCGGGGGCTGCTCGACCTCGTCCGCGGCGGCGGGGAGAACCTGCTCAAGATGCCCCTGACGAGCTACGTCCTCGCCGGGCGGCTCGAGGAGGTCGCCGCCGCGGCCACCGAGCGTCTGCTCGCCATGACGGACCAGCGGTATTCGATCGAGTACTCCGACGCCGTGGGCGGGCGCGGGAACAAGGGCCTCGAACTCGTCATCCGGGACCACTACGTGGACGAGACGCGCCACCCGGCCACGCTCTCGGGCGGCGAGACCTTCATGGCCTCCCTCGCCCTCGCCCTGGGGCTCGCGGACACCGTGCAGGCCGAAGCCGGCGGCATCGAACTGGACACGCTCTTCGTGGACGAGGGCTTCGGCTCGCTCGACGCGGACACCCTCGACGACGTCCTGGACGTCGTGGACACCCTGCGGACCGGTGGCCGGACCGTGGGCCTCGTCTCCCACGTCGAACGGATGAGGCAGGAGATCGGCGTGCGCCTCGAGGTGCGCAAGGACCGGCGCGGCTCGAGCCTCGCGGTGCACGACGGCGCCTGAGCGACGGGGGTGCGCCCCGCCGCCCCGGCCCGCGCCACGCGTGAGGTCAGGCCCGGCGCCACCGCCGGCGGAGGCGCTGCCGGAGTCGGCCGAGGCGTCCGGCGTCGAGCTCGGACGGGGCCGCCCAACGCTCCTCAGCCCGGCGCGCCTGCTCGGCCGCGCGCTCGGCCGCGACGCGCTGCGCCTCCCGCTCGGCCGCGACACGGCGCTCCTCCTGCAGGCGGCGCTCCCCGCGGACCTCGGTGAGCCGGTACAGCACGGGCACGAGCACGAGCGTGAGCAGGGTGGAGGACACCAGGCCGCCCACCACGGCCACCGCGAGGGGCTGGGAGATGAACCCCGCGTGCCCCGTGATGCCCAGGGCCATCGGGGTCATGGCCAGGACGGTGGCCAGGGCCGTCATCACCACCGGGCGCACGCGGTTGAGCGCGCCCACCTCGATCGCCTCGTCCAGGGTCATGCCGCGGTCGCGGCGGTACTGGTTGATCAGGTCGATCAGCACGATCGCGTTCGTCACCACGATGCCCACCAGCATGAGCAGCCCGATCATCGTGGACAGTCCCAGCGGCGTGCCGGTGGCCAGCAGCGCCAGGAACACGCCCGTGGCGGCGAAGGGGATCGACACGAGCAGCACGAGCGGCTGGCGCAGCGAGTTGAACGTCGCCACCATCACGACGTACACGGTTGCCACGGCGGCCAGCAGCGCCAGTCCGAGGTCCCGGAACGTCTGCGCCTGCTGCTCCGCCGCGCCGCCCACGGCCGCGGTGACGCCCTCGGGCAGGTCCAGCTCCGCCACGGCCTGCGTGACCCGGCGCGAGACGGCCCCGAGGTCCTCGTCGTCCGGGGTCACCGTGACGACGGCGGTCCGCTCGCCGTTCGAGGACGTCACCCGGGCGGGCACCGGCACTCGCGAGACCTCGGCGAGGTCCCCCAGCGGCACGGGCCCCTCGGCCGTCTCCACGGGCACCTGGCGCAGGGCGTCGAGGGACTCGACCGGCTCCGGGTCACCCAGCTGCACCGCGAAGCTCTCGAACCCGAAGCGGACGTCGCCCACGGGCACGGCCTGCAGGGCGGCGGCGGCCTGGCCGGCCACCGCCTCCTCGGTCAGGCCGAGCCGGGCGGCGGCGACGGTGTCCACGTCCACCTGGAACGTCGGGCGCAGGTCCGAAGCCGGCGTCGTCACCTCGCGGGCACCCTCGACGGGCCGCAGCGCCTCGGCGACCTGATCGGCGGCCGCGGTGAGGGCCTGCGGGTCGGGGGCGGAGACGGCCACCTCGATGTCCTGGCCGCCGCTCGGCCCCTGCTGTGTGGAGACGGACACGTCGCCCACGCCGTCGAGACCCGTGAGCTCGGCGCGCACCCCGTCCTGGAGGGCCACCTGGTCCGCATCCGGGTCGGTCACCACCGTGAACCGCGCCCGGTCCGCCGAGGAGCCGCCGAAGGCCCCCATCGGACCGGCGGTGGTGCCGGCCGTCCACTGGACCGTCTCGACGCCGTCGGTGTCCAGCAGCACCCGCTCGATGCGCTCGGCGGCGGCGGCCGTGGTCTCCAGCGACGTCCCCGGCTCCTGCTCCGCCGTGACGACGAACGAGTTCTGTCCCGAGTCGCCCAGGAGGTTCGTGGGGATCAGCGGGACCAGCGCGGCCGTGCCGGCCAGCAGCGCCAGGGCGGCGGCGAGGGTGACCACGGTGTGCCGCTGTGTCCAGCGCAGCACCGGGCGGTAGGCCCGGGTGAGCCATCCGCCGGCCGCCACGGGCCGGTCGCCGGGGACGGCGGGCGCGGCCGTGGTCTCGGCCCCGCGCCGCGGGGCGCGCAGGAACCACCAGCACAGCACCGGCACGATCGTCAGGGCGACGACGAGGGAGGCCAGCAGGGCGACCGTGGCGGTCACGGCGAAGGGCCGGAACAGCTCGCCGGCCAGGCCGCCCACGAAGGCGATGGGCAGGAACACGGCCACGGAGACCAGGGTGGAGGCGGTGATCGCGGTGGCGACCTCGCGCGTGCCGTCGAGGATCGCGGTGCGCCGGTCGGCGCCCAGGCCGAGGTGCCGGCGGATGTTCTCCACCACCACGATCGCGTCGTCCACGACCCGGCCGATCGAGATCGTCAGCGCCCCGAGCGTCAGCGTGTTGAGGGAGTAGCCGAAGGCCGCGACCCCGATGAGGGCGGCCAGCAGGGACAGCGGAATGGACACGGCGGTGACGAGGGTGGAGCGCACCGAGAGCAGGAACACGGCGATCACCAGCACGGCGAACGCCAGGCCCAGCAGGCCCTCCTGGAACAGCGTGTCGATGGACTGCTGGATGAACGGGGCCTGGTCGAACACCACGGTCAGGTCCGCGCCGCCGCCGACCAGGGACGCCAGCTCCGGCAGGGCGTCGCGCACGGCCTGCGAGACCGCCACGAGGTCGGCGTCCGGGGTCGCGGTCACGGAGACGGACAGCGTCGGCACCCCGTCGGTGCGGGTCAGGGACGTGGGGGCCGCGGCCACGAGGGTGACGTCGGCGACCTCGTCCAGGGTGCGCGGTTCGCCGTCGCCGGAGGGAGCGACGACGATCCCGCGCAGGCCCTCGAGGTCCTCGACGGCGGCGCCCGCCTGGACGGGATAGGTGGTCGCGCCCTCGGTGACCTGGCCGACGGGGAAGAGGCCGGCGTTCTCCTCGAGTGCGTCGGTGATGTCGGAGGTGGTCAGCCCGGCGGCGGCGAGCGCGGCCGGGTCCGGGACCACGGAGACGTTCTCGTCCGTGCCGCCGAGGACGTCGGCGCCCCGGACGCCGTCGATCTTCTGCAGCCGCGGGGCCAGGACGTCCTCGGCGCGGCGGCGCAGGGTGTTGAGGTCCTCGTCCCCGGACAGGGCGAGGAAGACCACCGGGAAGTCGGAGACGGAGCCCGCGAAGGACGAGGTCTCCGCCTCCTCCGGCAGCTGGGGCCCGAGGTTGGCGACCACCCGGTCCACCTGGGACCGGGCCCGGTTCAGGTCTGTGCCGTAGGCGAACTCCAGCTGGACCGCGTTGAAGCCGGACTGCGACGTGGACCGCGAGGATTCGAGCCCCTCCACGGCCTGCAGGGCCGTCTCGAGGGGCTCTCCCACCTGCGCGTCCACGACCTCGGGGGACGCCCCCGGGTAGAGCGTCGACACGGAGATGACGGGCAGCTCGAGCGGGGGGATCAGCTCCCGTTTGAGCTGCCCGGCGGAGAGGACGCCGAACACCGCGATGAACACGGTGACGAGCGCCACGAGCGCCCGCCGGCCGAGTGAGAACCGTGCGAGCGCTCCCATCACGGCGTCAGGCCAGCTTCAGTGCGGCGTCCGTGGCGGTGCGGACCTCGTCCAGCAGCGCCGGGTCGTCGTTGAGCGTGTGGCCCAGGGACGGGATGAGCTCCTTGAGCGTGCCGTCCCAGCCGGCCATCTTCGCGGGGAAGCAGCGCTCGAGCAGCTTCACCATGATGGGGGCCGCGGTGGAGGCACCGGGCGAGGCGCCGAGCAGGCCGCCGAGCGAGCCGTCCGCGTGGGTGACGACCTCGGTGCCGAACTGCAGGACGCCGCCGAAGCGGCCCTTGCGCTTCATCACCTGCACGCGCTGGCCCGCGGTGATCAGCTCCCACTCGCCGCCGTCGGCCTCCGGGTAGAACTCGTGCAGCGCGTCGATCTTCTTGTCCCGGGACTTCAGCACCTCGGTCACGAGGTACTTGGTCAGGTCCATGTTGTCCTTGGCCACGTCCAGCATCGTGCTGAGGTTGTGCGGGCGCACGGACAGCGGCAGGTCCAGGTAGGAGCCGGTCTTGAGGAAGTTCGTGGAGAACCCGGCGTAGGGGCCGAACAGCAGGGAGCGCTTGCCGTTGACGAAGCGGGTGTCCAGGTGGGGCACGGACATCGGAGGGGCGCCGACGGCGGCCTGGCCGTACACCTTGGCCATGTGCTGGTTGACCACGGACTCGTCCGTGCAGCGCAGGAACTGGCCGGAGACCGGGAAGCCGCCGAAGCCCTTGGCCTCGGGGATGCCGGACTTCTGCAGCAGGGGCAGGGCGCCGCCGCCGGCACCGACGAAGACGAAGCGGGCGCGGTCCACGAGCTCGGAGCCGGCGGCCTTGTTCTTGACCTTGACCTCCCAGCGGCCGTCCGTGCCGCGGGTGAGGCCGGTGACCTTGTGACCGAAGCGCACCTCGGCGCCGGCGCCGGCCATGGCCGTGATGAGCTGGCGGGTGAGGGAGCCGAAGTCGACGTCGGTGCCGCCGGTGTTGCGGGACGCCGCCAGGCGCTGGCCCGGCTCACGGCCCTCGATCAGCAGCGGGGCCCAGGCACGGATCTGCTCCGGGTCCTCGCTGTGCTCCATGCCGGCGAACAGCGGCTGGGCGGACATGGCCTCATAGCGGGTGCGGAGGTAGTCCGCGTGGTCGTCACCCCACACGAAGGACATGTGCGGCAGCGGGTTGATGAAGGACTTGGGGTCCTTGAGCGTGCCGTCCGCCACCAGGGAGGACCAGAACTGGCGGGTGGTCCAGAACTGCTCGTTGATGCCCAGCGCCTTGGTGACGTCCACCCGTCCGTTCTTGTCCATGGGCGAGTAGTTCAGCTCGCACAGGGCGGCGTGGCCGGTGCCCGCGTTGTTCCACGGGTCGGAGGACTCCAGGCCGGCCTGATCGAGGCTCTCGTACAGGGCGATGGACCAGGTGGGCTCGAGCTTCTGCAGCAGCACGCCCAGGGTGGCGCTCATGATGCCGCCGCCGATCAGGACGACGTCGTGGGTGGCGGTGGACGAGGTGGTGGGCACGGTCAACTCCTGAAGCAGAACGACGGCGGGTGGGCGCAGTGCGACCAGGCCGAGCAGTGGCGGTCGGGCCGGGCGCCGTGATCTCCCACTGTACTACCGGTGCGTTCAGCCTTCGGTCAGCCTGACGCGCGAGAAGGGCTCGTCCAGCTGCGGCGACGTCGGGTAGGAGGCCACGCGCGGGCCGGTGGCCAGGGCCGAGATCGGATAGACCAGCGGCAGCGCCGGCAGGTCGAGGGCCATGGCCCGGACGACGCGGCGGAACAGGGCGCGGCGCGCGTCGTCGTCGGTCTCGGCCGCGGCCGCGTCCACGTCCTCGACGACGCGCGGGTTGCGGTAGCCGGTCTCGGCGCGGCCCGAGCGCGCGAAGGGCTCGAGGAACGCGTGCGGGTCGCGGTAGTCGCCGGTGCGGCCCATCAGGTGCAGGGCTCGGGTGGGTCGGGAGACGACGGCGTGCAGGTAGTCCTGGTCCTCCGGCACGGGCACGGGCACGATGTGCATCCCCACCGCGCCGAGGTCGCGGGCGACCATCGCGTAGACCCGCTCCGGCTCGGGCAGGGAGGGGCGGGCCGTGCCGGCCGGGTAGAGGAACTCCAACGGCTCCCCGTCGTATCCCGCCAGGCCGAGGAACTCGCGGGCCCGGCCCGGGTTGACGTCGTAGCGCCGCGCCTCCTCGTCGCCGACGCCGAGGGAGGGGGGGACGAGGTCGTGGGCCAGGCGGGTGCCCTCGAGGAAGACGTCGCTGCCGGCGATGCGCGGGCGGTCCACCGCGTACGCGATCGCCTGGCGCAGGTACTGCGAGCGCACGCTCGGGTGGTCCAGGTTCATGCCCACGTAGAGCACGCCCAGGGGGTCCCGGGGCAGCACCTGGGTGCCGGCCTCGACGAGGGGGCGCAGCTGGCCGGGGGCGACGACGTCGATCACATCCGCCGTGCCGCGCCGCAGCTCCCGCAGGCGCACGGAGGCCCGACCCCACGCCTGCACGGCCACCGGGTACGCCGCCGGATCGGAGCCGCGGTGGCGGGCGCTGGGGACCAGGATCGTCGCGCCCGAGGCGCCCGGGTGGGCGCGCGTGAGCTCGGCGGTCTCCGCGGCGTCGGCCCAGCGGTAGGGGCCGGTGCCGGCGGGGGGGGTGACCTCGGAGCCGTCCACGTCGACCGTGCGGTCCCACGAGGCCGGCGAGGAGATCGCGAAGGCCGGCGAGGCCAGCGCGGCCGCGAGGTGACGGCGGGGGGAGTGCAGGCGCAGCCGCACCTCGAGCTCTCCGCGGGCCTCGACGCCGGCGAAGGCGGAGTCCGCGTCCCCGGCGTATCCGCCGAAGGCCGAGACGAACGAGGAGGGCGGGGCGACGGTCCCGTCCACGGGCGCAGGGGCGGAGGCCCACCGCTCGATGTTCGCGACCACGGCGGCGGCGTCGCACGGCTCGCCGTCGTCGAACACCACCCCGGAGACCAGGTGGAACGTGTGGAGGCGGCCGCCGTCGGACTCCTCGTGCCGCTCGGCGAGGCGGGGCGTGGGGGCGCCGGTGTCCGCGTCCACGCCGAGCAGCGTCTCGAAGACCTGGCGGATCAGACGGAAGGACTCGACGTCCAGCGCGCGGGCCGGATCCCGCGTCAGCGCCCGCGCCGGGGCGCCGACCACGAGCAGCCGGCTCGGGCCCGAGGAGGTCGGGGCGGCGGAGGACGGCGCCGCGGGCGACGTCGCGCAGCCGGCCACGCCCAGGCCGAGCAGGCCCAGGCCCCCGCCGAGGAAGGCGCGGCGAGTGGGCTGCATGGCGGCCTCCTGTGGCGGGTGACGTCGGGGTCGGGCGGGCCCGGGGAGTGCGGGCGGGGGGACTCGAACCCCCACGTCCAGGACACTGGAACCTAAATCCAGCGCGTCTACCAGTTCCGCCACGCCCGCGCACACCCCGCGCGGGCGGGGCGAGGCCCGATCCTACCGTGCGGCGCCCGGGCGCGGCGGGCGGGGATCAGGCCTCGTCGAGGCCGAGGGTGCGGCGCAGTCGGGCCACGTGGCCGGTCGCCTTCACGTTGTACTGCGCGTGGGTGACCTTCCCGTCCGGGCCGACGACGATCGTGGAGCGGATCAGACCCTCGAAGGTCCGCCCGTAGTTCTTCTTCTCACCCCAGGCGCCGTAGGCCTCGGCCACCGCGTGGTCCTCGTCCGAGAGCAGGGGGAACGTCAGGCCCTCCTGCTCGGCGAACCGGATGATCTTGCCGATCGGGTCGGGGGAGATCCCCAGGACGACGTAGCCGGCCGCGGTCAGGGAGGCGAGGCTGTCCCGGAAGTCGCAGGCCTGCGTGGTGCAGCCGGGCGTGGACGCGGCCGGGTAGAAGTAGACGATCGTGTGCTTGCCCGCGCTGTCGCGCAGCGAGACGGGCCGGCCCTCCTGGTCCTGGAGGGTGAACGCGGGTGCCGTGTCGCCGGGCTGGAGGCGGTGCTGGGTCGTGTCGGTCATGGGCCCCAGCCTACGGTGGGCCCGGGCGGGGAGCGGGGACGACGAAGGCCCCGTCTCCGTGGAGACGGGGCCTTCGCTTCGGTGGGTGCACCCCCCGGGACTCGAACCCGGAACCTGCTGATTAAGAGTCAGATGCTCTACCGGTTGAGCTAGAGGTGCAGGTGCCGCACCGCCTCTCGGATCTCTCCGGTGCGCCGTGCAACGAGGTGAAACCCTACCAGGGGTTTCAGACGCCGCGCAAATCGGGGGGCGTGACGTCCGTCGCGTCCGTCTCCGGGGTCGCGTAGAGGCGGTCCAGTTCGTCCATGAAGGCGGTCATGAAGGCGTGGAAGTCGGTGGCGTCCTCGGCCTGGTCGAGCTCCGCGGTGCCGTCCTCCGTGAGGTCGCCCACCGGCACCCGCGTGTGCTCCGGGACGTCGAACCACGTCCGGAAGCCCGTGACGGTCTCCACCTGATAGCCGCTGCCCGTGTCCGCCACGGTGGCCACGTTGGCCAGGCCCACCTCGACGACGTCGGCGCGGTCCGTGGAGGCCTCGGTCACCGGGCCGTGCGGGTCGTCCTCGGCCACGCCCGGCGCGCGGCGGTCGTGGTCGTCCGGGGTGGAGGTGGGGTCGAACGGGCACAGCAGCATCTCGAGCGGCTGGTGGCGGTAGCCGATCACGAGGGGGGAGGAGGAGCCCGAGGGCTGGCCGTAGACGACGTTGTAGTCGCCGTGGTTGAACACGCGCGCATCGAAGACGCGGCGCAGCCGTCTGTGCAGGGTGGGCGTGTCCATGGGCCCAACGTACGCGGACCCGTCCGCGCGTGTCATGCTGCGGCACCCGTCACACGGGGACGTCGCGTCGGCCCGGTGGCGCCGTGCTCACTAGACTCCGCGGCATGGACTCCGCCGCGTCGACTCCCAGCACCCCGTCCGCCGCTCCCGACATCAAGCCGCGCTCGCGCGACGTCACCGACGGGATGGAGCGCACCGCCGCCCGCGGCATGCTCCGCGCGGTCGGCATGGGGGACGAGGACTTCGGCAAGCCGCAGATCGGCATCGCGTCGTCCTGGAACGAGATCACTCCCTGCAACCTCTCCCTGGACCGCCTCGCCCAGGCCTCGAAGGACGGCGTCCACGCCGCCGGCGGATATCCGCTGGAGTTCGGCACGGTCTCCGTCTCGGACGGCATCTCCATGGGCCACGAGGGCATGCACTTCTCGCTCGTCTCCCGCGAGGTGATCGCGGACTCGGTGGAGACCGTGATGATGGCCGAGCGCCTGGACGGCTCCGTCCTGCTCGCCGGCTGCGACAAGTCGCTGCCGGGCATGCTCATGGCCGCCGCCCGCCTGGACCTGGCGTCCGTGTTCGTCTACGCCGGCTCGATCATGCCGGGCGTGGCCCGCCTGACCGACGGCACCGAGAGGCAGGTGACCATCATCGACGCCTTCGAGGCGGTCGGCGCCTGCGCCCGCGGTCTCATGTCCGAGGAGGACCTGCTCCGCATCGAGAAGTCCATCGCCCCGGGTGAGGGCGCCTGCGGCGGCATGTACACCGCCAACACCATGGCCTCCATCGGTGAGGCCCTCGGCATGTCCCTGCCCGGTTCCGCCGCCGCCCCCTCCGCGGACCGCCGCCGCGACGCCTTCGCGCGCCGCTCCGGCGAGGCCGTGGTGAACATGCTCCGCCAGGGCATCACGGCCCGGGACATCATGACCAAGCCCGCGTTCGAGAACGCGATCGCCGTGACCATGGCGTTCGGCGGCTCCACCAACGCCGTGCTGCACCTGCTCGCCATCGCCCGGGAGGCGGGCGTGGACCTGCAGCTGTCCGACTTCAACCGCATCGCCGACCGCACCCCGCACATCGCCGACCTCAAGCCGTTCGGTCAGTACGTCATGACGGACGTGGACCGCATCGGCGGCGTCCCGGTGGTCATGAAGGCCCTGCTGGACGAGGGCCTGCTGCACGGGGACACCCTCACCGTCACCGGCAAGACCCTCGCCGAGAACCTGGCCGCGCTCGATCCGGACCCGGTGGACGGCAAGGTCATCCGGACCATGGACGACGCGCTGCACCCCAACGGCGGCATCGCGATCCTCCACGGCTCGCTGGCCCCGGAGGGCGCTGTCGTGAAGTCCGCCGGCTTCGATGCGGACGTCTTCGAGGGCACCGCGCGCGTCTTCGACCGGGAGCGCGCCGCCATGGACGCCCTCGAGGACGGGACCATCGCCGCCGGCGACGTGGTGGTCATCCGCTATGAGGGGCCGAAGGGCGGCCCGGGCATGCGCGAGATGCTCGCGATCACCGGCGCGATCAAGGGGGCGGGTCTGGGCAAGGACGTCCTGCTGATCACCGACGGGCGCTTCTCCGGCGGCACCACCGGCCTGTGCATCGGCCACATCGCCCCCGAGGCCGCCGAGGGAGGGCCGATCGGGCTGGTGCAGGACGGCGACCGCATCCGCGTGGACATCGCCGGACGCACCATGGACCTGCTCGTGGACGAGGCCGAGCTCGCCGCCCGCCGCGAGTCCTGGGAGCCGGTGGAGCCGAAGTTCACCACGGGCGTGCTGGGTAAGTACGCCAAGCTGGTGCACTCCGCCGCCGAGGGCGCCTACCTGGGCTGAGGCCCGGTCGGCCCGCACGCCGAGACGAGCAGAGGATGAGCATGCACGCGATCGACGCCCGGGCCGGGGGACCCGCGCCGCGTCCCGGGCGGGAGGCGCGCTGATGGAGGTCGTCATCCTGCCCGACGCCGCCGCCCTGGGCCGGCACGGCGCGGACGCGGTGGCCGCCCACGTGGCGGCCCGTCCCGAGGCCGTCCTGGGGCTGGCCACCGGCTCCTCGCCCCTGCCCGTCTACGACGAGCTCGCCCGCCGGGTCCGGGACGGGGAGCTGTCCCTGCGCTCCTGCCGCGCGTTCCTGCTGGACGAGTACGTCGGCCTGCCCGCGGGACACCCCGAGTCCTACCGCACCGTGATCGAGCGGGAGTTCGTCGTGCGCACGGACATCGCCCCGGAGGCCGTGCACGGTCCGGACGGCGGGGCGGCGGACGTCCCGGGCGCCTGCGCCGCCTACGAGGAGGCGCTGCGCGAGGCCGGCGGCGTGGACGTGCAGCTGCTCGGCGTGGGCACGGACGGGCACATCGCGTTCAACGAGCCCGGCTCCTCCCTCGCCTCCCGCACGCGCATCAAGGTGCTCGCCGAGCAGACCCGGCGGGACAACGCCCGCTTCTTCGACGGCGACCTCGACCAGGTCCCGACCCACTGCCTCACCCAGGGCGTGGGCACGATCCTCGACGCCCGACACCTGGTCCTGCTGGCCCGGGGCGAGGGCAAGGCCGAGGCGGTGCGGCAGCTCGTGGAGGGCCCCGTGAGCGCGCGCTGGCCGGTCACGGCCCTGCAGCTGCACCCGCATGTGACCGTCCTCGTGGACGAGGCCGCCGCAGGGCGACTCGAGCTCGCGGGGGAGTACCGCCACATGTGGGAGGCCAAGCCGTCCTGGCAGGGCCTCTGAGCGCCCCTCGTCCATCGACCCGCCCACCCCGGAAGGTGCATCCGTGCCCGCCTCGGTCCCTCACCGGCCGCGCGCCGAGCAGGCGCCGCAGGCCGCCGCGTCCCCGTCGGTGCTGCGCGCGGACCGCGTCCATGACGGCGAGCGCCTCGGCGGCCCCGGCTGGATCGCCCTGGCCGAGGGCCGGGTGGTGGCCGTCGGGACCGGGGACCCGCCGCGCACCCACGGCCCCGTCCACGACCTCGGCGACGCCCTCCTCGCTCCCGGCTGCGTGGACGTGCACTGCCACGGCGGCGGCGGACACGCCGTCGAGTCCGGCGCGGCCGCGGCACGCGCGGCGGCCGCGGCCCACGCCCGCGCGGGCACGACCACGGTGGTGGCCTCCCTCGTCACGGACGAGGTCGACGCGCTCGCGGCGCAGCTGACGGCCCTGACGCCCCTGTGCGCAGAGGGGGTGCTGGCCGGCGTGCACCTCGAGGGTCCCTGGCTCTCGCCCCTGCACCGCGGCGCGCACCGGGCCGCGTCGCTGCGGGCGCCGGAGCCCGAGGACGTCGCTCGCCTCGTCGAGGTCGGCGCGGGCCACCTGGCGATGGTCACGCTGGCCCCCGAGCTGTCCGGGGCCCTCGACGCGGTGGGCCGGCTGGCGGAGGCGGGCGTCGTCGTCGCGATCGGCCACACGGACGCCTCCTACGAGACCACGCGCGCGGCGATCGACGCGGGGGCGCGGATGGCCACGCACCTGCACAACGCGTGCCGGCCCACCCACCATCGCGAGCCCGGGCCGGCCGTCGCCCTGCTGGAGGACCCGCGCGTGGGGATCGAGACCATCGTGGACGGCGTCCACCTGCATGCGGCCACGGTGCGGCGGGTCGCCCGGGAGGCCGGGGAGCGGTGGATCCTCGTCTCGGACTCCATGGCCGCCGCCGGCTGCGGCGACGGCGAGTTCCCCCTCGGGCCGCTGCGGGTCCGGGTCCACGACGGCGTCGCGCGGGTGGTCGGCGCGGACGGCGCAGCCGGGGCCATCGCCGGGTCCACGGCCACGGTCACCGGCTCGGTGCGCTCCGCCGTCGTCGCCGGGGTCGACCTCGACGCCGCGCTGCGGGCGGCGACGGCCGCGCCCGCGGACGCCCTGGGGCTTCCCGACGTCGGCCGGCTCCGAGCCGGGAGCCGAGCGGACGCCGTCGTCTTCGGCCCGGAGCTCGAGGTGCGCGGGGTGCTCCGTCACGGAACGTGGGTGGACGCGGCCGCCCCCTCGGCGGCTGACTAGGTGTTGTGGGTCATGAGGTTCTTGGCACGAGGGCCGGACTGAGATGAGAC